>PEQL01000006.1 GCA_002786175.1 Parachlamydia sp. | reverse complement strand
ATTCTTATCTAGGTTGTGAGATCGCGTGGTTATATCTCTGATACTATTCTTAAACTTCTCTCTGGATTTTGTTCTCATTTGAATGGAATGTTTCTTGAACGAGAAACCTAAGAAATCAAATCCTTTGGAGAAATGACTTATCTTTGTTTTCTCTGGACTCATTTCAAGTTTCATTCCTTCCAGGAATTTTTGAACTAGTTCCAGTGCCTTCTTCGCCTCGGTTTCTGTTTTGCATAGGATTACAAAATCATCAGCATATCTAACAAAGTTTAGCTTATGCTCATCCAGATACCAGTCTAGATGGTCTAAGATTATGTTTGCTAGTAGAGGAGAGATTACACCACCTTGAGGAGTTCCCTTAGTGATTGGTGTGAATTTCCCTTCTTCCATGACACCCGAGTTGAGAAACCTTTCGATGAGCCTCAGAATATTTCCATCTGCTATCCGGGCGGCAACTGAATCCATGATTAGATCATGAGGTATATTGTCAAAGAATCCTTTGATGTCTATATCTACTACGAATCTATGTTCCTGTTCAGCGTACTGCAGTAAGCGCTCAACAGCTTGGTGACAGTTGCGTCCCATTCTAAATCCGAAAGAATTATCGTGAAATCGACTCTCGAACGTAGAATTGATGAGTCGGCGTATAACCTCCTGTGCAACTCTACATTTAACGGTAGGTAATCCTAGAGGTCGTGTTTTACCTCCCCCCTTTGGAATATGGACCCGTTTTAAAGGTGTCGGTTGATATAGGCCTTGCTTTAGCTCTCTCATCAGAGAGAGTAAATTTTCGGTAAGATTTTTCTCAAACATTGAGATTGTCATCTTATCTATACCAGCCGCTCCTCTGTTCCTCTTGACCGCTTTAAATGCCTTGAGCATCAGTTCTTCAGTGATTCTCCCTGTGAGAGAATGTACTTTGATTTTATCGTGAATAATATTCACAGACTGTTTCTCCTTGTCATAATTACCGAGAGATCACGTCCTGTCGCTCGAGATGTCTCCTAGTGGACTGTCAATCTCTCCCGAAGAAAAGAGAGGCGGTTGGGCCCTTATTGACAGACTAGCCGTCTCATAGAACTTTCAGGTGTGGTCTCTTCATATTATCGGTGGGTCCTTTTGGTTCTTATTAGAACCTCCTCCGGACTCGCTCAATAACCCTAATCTAGCAAGAGTTGGAGCACTCCGTGCTAACCGTCGCGTGACTAAACACTTCGTTTCCTTATAGTTTAGCTTACTCACGTTTATGAGACGACGTGGGTTCTCCCTGGGTCAAAATATAAACCATTTTCACAAGGCGATGTCACCAAACACCCACTAGATCCTACATAAGTAGCTGGTTATCTTATGAAGAGAACGATGATAAACGTCCGACGCTTCCGAATGTTAAGGATCTTGGCGCATCTAATAGGCCGAAACGTGGCACCTCCCGGTGTATCAGTAACTGGCTCCTCCGTCGCTAAAGTCACCCTTAACGCTAGCTCATTCCCCGTAAGGGGTTCTGTTACTGACTTCTGCACGAAACTCAGATTCGCACAGGTAAGCTTTGAAGATTATCTGTCTTCTCACTGTTTAAGACTTAGTTTATATTCCTGCCAGTCGCGCTCAACGCAGAGGCGCAAAGGCACTAAGACGCAAAGAGGACCTACTTTTTGCAGCCACATACTTGTACACAACTTTTCGTCTTGGTGTTTCTTTCGCTCTAGCCTGTGAAACCTAAAATTTCGATAGCTCGTGCCATGACTAAGAACCCTTTCTCTAAGCGATCTACGCCAAAATGCTCATTTGGGGCATGGATTTGATCCCCAGGCAAGCCTAATCCCAAAAGCAATACTTCACTTTTGCTGGTTTCGGCAAGTTTGGTGATGACCGGAATCGATCCCCCGCTAAAAATATATTGACAGGGTGTGCTAAAAACTTCTTCGTAGGCTTTAGCGAAGGCTTGTACGATCTGAGAAGAAAGATTGGCACGGACAGCACTCCCTCCGCCTTGATGCACATGCGCTTTAATTTTAATGCCTTCCGGAGCATTTGCTTCAAAAAATCGCGCCACCAAAGCCCCGATTGTTTGCGGGTCTTGGTGCGGGACTAAGCGGCAAGAAACTTTGGCGTAAGCTTTAGCTGGGATGACTGTTTTAAAGCCATCACCGCCATATCCCCCGTGAATTCCGTTAATTTCAATAGTCGGCCTTGTCCAGGCTCTTTCATAAGGAGTAAAGGCTTTTTCTCCACCAGAAGCAGCAGCCTGAAAGGCTTGTTGGTATTCCTTATGGTCAAAATCGAATGATAGGCTAACGCGATCTGTGTCAGATAAGTCCTCAACTTGATCGTAGAAATGGGGAACGGTGATTCTGCCATCTGCATCGCGCAATTTAGCGATGACTTCGGCTAAAGCATGTAAAGGATTGTAGACGATGCCGCCATGTGATCCTGAATGCAAATCGGTCGAGGACCCTTCGACTTCAATGTCCATGGTGACGATCCCGCGAATCCCCAAAGTGATCGCTGGCTGGTCTGGACGGTTAATCCCCATATCCACCACTGCTAGGTAATCCGCACGTAATTCCTGTTTTTTTTGCGGGAGAATTTTTGCGAGCGATTCACTCCCCATTTCCTCTTCTCCTTCGATGCACAGCTTAATATTAATCGGGAATACCCCATCTCTTTCCCAGAGAACTTTCAAAGCTTGCAGCACATAAAAACACTGTCCTTTGTTATCCTGAGCTCCTCTGGCATAAATCTCCTTCCCGCGAATTTCGGGAGAAAAAGGGGGGGAAGTCCACAATTCTAAAGGATCTACGGGTTGCACGTCGTAATGGTTATAGATCAGTAAAGTGGGCTTTGAAGGACCTGCCTGCAAATTTGATGCGTAGAGGATCGGGTGTCCTTCAGTTTCCCAAAGCTCGGTTTTAAAGCCGATTTTTTCAATATAAGTGCGCAGCCAGGCGACACAATTAAGCATAGCACCTTTAAATTCGGGTTCAGAGCTAATGCTTGGAAAACGCAAAAAGGTAAAAAAATCTTCCAGAAATTGCGTCTTATTTTCACTAAAATTTTCTTCTAAGCTTTTTAATGGATTGTGAGCCATGTCTAAATTTCCTTTGATTGATCCTTGATAAGACGCATTTTTCTATGATATTCGCGGCGCAGGGTCTCAATGCCAGCGTCTTCTCTAATAGCACTTTTGTTTAATACTAAATCTGAAAATTGAACTAATTCAATAAAAAAAGGAGGCGAAAGGTTTTGCAATGAAAGTTGTACCCAGACTTGTCTAAGGAGCGTGAGGCTAGCTTGTATTTCTCCAGCTTGATAAAGCCTCCGGGCAGCCATTAAATTTATCTCTTCCGTTGTTTTGCCCGCACCATAAAAGGAAAACGTGTGCTCTAGAATAGTGTTAATTTGACTCTGATTACCTTGAAGAGCATATTCAGCGATATATTTTTCAGCTAATTGAACACGCCAGGAATGGTTCCATTTGCGAGCGATGTATGAGGAAGCGTTTTGGATTTTCTCATGAATCTGCTTGAAAGGAGGCGTAGGAGGCAGCCAAGGGGAAATAAAAAAGAGAGTGAACAGAATGAGGACCGTAAAATAAGCGCCTAGAAAGCGCCTCACTTTTTGATGATGCTGCGGCACGATTGCCGGTGTCTGCTCCGCTTTTCTTAAGAAGTCTATGCGTTGCTGGATGCTGTAATGATGCCAGCTAGGGTGATGGTGTGTATGACCGGTGGCCACACCTAATTCGTCTAAAGCCTTAATCATGTAAGTTGGAGGCACGGCTAAAGTGAATACGTGGAGATCTGCTTGTCTTTCAAACAAACGTGAAAAGAATCCAAAAACCAGCCGAAAATAGACCAGGATCAGTCCTGCATAAAGCACAAAAACCAAGAGAGGGATCAGAATGTCCCAGATCAAAGACGGATAAAGATTCGTTGTCAGCATCAGAGTCTCATCAATAGCTTGCGCAAAAAACAGTGAAAATACGCCTGAAAGCACAATAAATCCCATGAGAATAAAGGGATAGATCAGCAAATGCTTACGGTCGCTATGCCCGATTTCATGGGCGAGGATGGCTTCAATGGCTTCGGGAGAGACTGCTTGCAGGAGATTTTTGGTGAAAAGAACATATTTAAAAGGGGCGACGACCCCAATAATTGCCGCGGTCATGGAGTGATTCAGTACGGTCCACGTTTTAAGTTTCGGTTGTTGGAAACCCGCGCGCTTGCAAAGATCTTCCAGCCTTAAACGTAATGGAGATGGCTCCATTGTTTGACAACGCCAGATCCACTGGATGCACGGGGCTAAGAAAACCAGCATCAAGACCATAAATCCAAGAGGGAGGCTCAGCATAATAAAAGTATCGCGTGGCGTTGACATCTCTTGCATGTGTTTGAAGTCAAAAAAAGGAAGCCTGTCGACAGCATCCAATAAAACAGTGAGTAAGAGGAAGGGGAGGACAAATGGCAGTAAAAAAGTAATTTGAGCGTACGCTTGTGAACTATTGGAAGATTTGTTGGATTTGGCAGAAAGAAAATGAAAAAAGCCTAACCCCAAAAAGAATAAGGCGAGGGAGAAAACAGTTTGCCAGGTTGATGAAAAATAAGGTTGTTGAAAGAAAATTCTATCACCTTGAAGGAGAAAGTGATGAATGATTAAAAAAGCGAGTAATTCTAGGTTGACCAAGCTTAATGCGAGGTTCTTTCTACCGCGTTTAAAAAAAGTCGTTTGAAAGTAAATAAGTGCCAGGACGCAGAGATAGATTCCAAAGGAAATAAGGAAAGAGTTCCAGGGGCTAAAGAAAGAAAAGCCACTTTGAGGAGCCAGACTGATCACAAGTAAAGCTAAAATGAGATAAAAGATACTCGCAAACAATTAAAAAATCCTTTAAAAATGGACGTTAGTTGGCCAGAATACGACAAAAGAAGGATTTTTTCCACTAAGAACCTACATTAGCTGAATAGACACTAGAGATTTTCTAATGCCTTTATAAGAATTAGTTCCTGATACTTGTGTATAAGAAAGAGAATTTTTGCGTTGCTGCGATTTTTACCGATATAAGCTATTTTACCCGCTTGCGAAAGCTTTTCTGTGACACTTTCACGACTATATTCCACCTCCAAGTCTTCATTTTTTGAAGCAAGCCCCATCTGCAAATCGTATCTTTCGAGACTATTTAAGGATTGCGTTGTGTTCATTAAAGCCGGTGGATAGTCTTTTACGATGGTGTACTTATACTCCCCCATCCATTCGAAACTCTCGAGGGTTTTCTCCTGTTCATCAAAAAACTGCACAGTTTCGTGAGTGCGAGCGAATTGAACGAGATCCCTTATCGCAAAAATGGGGCAGGAGGTTTCATCATGTTGGCGTGAAGCATCTGAATCGCCTATAATTTCGATTTCCGTAGGTTGAATATGCATTTCCCTTAAGGAGGCGACGATGGGTTCGTATATTTTGGTTCCATAAATTATTTGGGCGGTATCCGTATTGATGATTTTTAATCGTCCGTTTTGATTTTTTTCAATGTAGAGGGGTAGAGCATGGCCAGTTTCGCCTATAATCACCACCCCTCTTTTCCCGGCATTCGGACTAACTCGTAAGTCTGTAATGACTTTTGTGACTGTTTCCTGAATTTTATTTAGGCCTTCACATATTGAACAAGGCATCTCATCGAAGTAATGCTTTTTCTCGTTGATATCATTTAAAATGATTTCAATACCCTTAGCCCCAATTATGTCTACACGTCTTGGATCAAAGTATTTATTGTGATCATTATTAATGGCCTTTGTTTTTAACAAATGATGTGTAATTTTTTCTAAAATAACAGGGAAAAGTTCGATCGGTTTGCCATGTATTACCCCTTGCATCTGAAGTTGACGTTCGCCTTGAAAGATTTGTTGAATAGCATGAATATAATCGTTTTTAGATTGTGTCGTTAATTTTTCATCGATGAATGTTGTTAGATCTAGTTCAGGGTATGTTTCAGAGAATTTCAAGAAAGCATATAGCTCAGCCACCTCTTTAGGGCCATTCCTGATATATTCAGGGTGACTTCCCTCGGCTCCTAACGAAATAGCTGCAGCTAAATGACTAAGAACCTTGTCAGAAGAATTCTCTGTGCCTTGGTAGGATTCGGCGATTAAGAGATGTGCTTTGCCAATGAGTTCACTATTTGAAGATGCAAGGATTTTTTCCAAAATTTCTCTCGCAGACTCTCTATTGATTGAGTACCCATGAGAGCCGTGAATTAAATGTGAAGCAAGAGAAATGATGGCTTTTTCATTCCCCATGTCGGCTGCTTCCTGGAGTAACTGGCTTGCCCTTGCTCTTATGGATTCCTTTTCTTTCTTGCTGAGGTAAGAGGTAGATGAAAACAGAGTGTTGGCAAGTTCTTGCTTAGCATCAGCTAAGGAGTCATGGGCTTCTGTAAAGCCTTGTGCATTTAATTCGGATAAACGTTCAATTTTTTTCTCGGGGTCTTCTTCCGTTAGGGCCAAATCTATCTTAGCCCATACATTTCCTTCCTCTGCCGCCTCACGCATTAATGCGTATCCTTTAGCTACGATCTCTTCATATTCTTCGGCTTCATAGTTAGAAGCCTTATCAAATAGAGCATAGGAAGCTTCGTATTTTAGCTGTGGTGAAGATCTGATAGCTTCTGCATGATCTGAATCAATTAAATGGGACAGCTGCCCCATTCTCTGAATGGGATCTTTTTCCCAAAAAACGAGTTGTCGGAGTGCTTCAAAATTGCCTTTTTCGGCCGCGGAAGCATATCTTCCAAGCTTTTCGTTTAAATCATTAGTTCTATACCCGAGGATAACGGTAGCACCTGGATAACCTTGCTGGTGCATATGCTCCAGCCACTGTTGAATTTGTTCCTCACTGCCGAGAGAAGCAAGCATAGTGTCTACATTTTGACAATCTTCTGTGTTTACCCGAGCATCTGTAAGCACCTTGATCGTGTCATCAATGAGCCTTCGTTTATGCTGTACCTGCGTAAATAAATCGGGAAATTGCTCAGGATTTATGGCCAGGTTTAAGTTAAGCCCAAAGTCTGTAAATAGCTTTTCTTCCAGCTTATCATAAGTTGTGTTAAGGAATTGATCATGGGCTTCCATGACTCCCGGGTTAGCGGATTCAACATGTAAAATTTTTTGAATCACATGTTCTGCATTTGGATGAGCAAAGCTGTAATTTTCAACTTGCTTGATTTCTTTATCTTTTAACGTGGATAAATCTAAAATAGACGCGTTGCTATCTCGTTTTACAATTTTAGCAAGATCTGTAAGAACTTCTTGAAAATCTGGGGAAGTTTTCGAGGAATCAGAACAATAGACCTTACCGTGGTCAGTCATCCAGACTTCTCCCTCACCAATTTGCGAAAGTTTCCTAATGTCCCCTAGCATACTTAACCTCACGCTTTATTGTTAATTATAAACTATCATTGTTAATAAAATAAATAGATAGACAATAGTGATGTTATTGATTTTTTTAATCCCTTTATCGAGAGCTATAAATTTATAGCCAGTACAGTTGTTTATTTGGAGAATTGATAAATAGCCTGTGTGTTATAATTCAATTAAGTTTATTGCGGAGGCTCAAGATGGTACGAAGTGTCAAAGATAGCGATCATAGCTATGAGGACTATCAAAAAAAATTTCATAAATATGCTGAAAGTATAAAAAAGCATAATTTTGAAGGCGGTCATCGGATTACTCTTGCCAAAAAAGATGGCAAAGATAAGACCATTGAGGTGGCGGCAGCTATTTCTAAGTTAATGCACAGCTATCGCAAATTGGGACAATACGAGAATTTGAGCAAGTCTGGTACAGGTGCTCAACTGGATCAGATCTTAAATAGCGACAAGATCAAAAAAGAATTTCCTGTCAAGCGCCTCATTTTTAAAGTGCGTAAGTTTAGCGCCGATCTTCTCAGCCGATTTCAGGCTTTTAGAGGGAAACTAAAAACTCCTGAGATTACCCCTTCCTCTAGGCCAGTACCGGAGTCACCAGTGGATGCTAAAGGCAATGCAGAGAAAATATTGGATCATTTAGGGGATTTAGATCACAAAGGGTTGTTTTTTCATGAAAACAACCTGTTTTGCAACATCAAAAAATCGACGTCGACTGATGCTGTCAATTTTCTTTTTAGGAAGAAGCTCGACGATGGTGCAGAACAGGAGGGTATTCTTCGTTTTTATCTGGATGGAAATCAAGTGCATATCAAACAATTTTCCCGTTTTAGCCGGCTTGAAACCGACGTTGTGACGCTGCCATTGAGTGAGCTAACTAAAGAAAAAATTTTAGAGGTAGTTGATAACCACTTTGGGTTCACTCCCCCTGGAAAAGGATTGAAAAGCAATGCTGAGAAAATTTTGGAGCATTTAGGGGATTTAGATCACAAAGGGTTGTTTTTTAATGAAAACGACATGTTTTGCGACATCAAAAAATCGACGGCGACTGATGCCGTCAATTTTCTTTTTAGGAAGAAGCTCGATGATGGAGCAGAACAGAAGGGAATTCTTCGTTTCTATCTGGATAAAGACCAAGTGCATATTAAACAATTTTTCCGTTTTGATCGTGATGAAATCGATGTTGTCACGCTGCCATTAAGTGAGCTTACCACAGAAAAAATTTTCGAAGTAGTCGATAACCATTTTGGATTCACTCCCCCTGGAAAAGGATTGAAAAGCAATGCTGAGAAAATTTTGGAGCATTTAGGGGATTTAGATCACAAAGGGTTAATTGTTTTTAATGAAAACGACATGTTTTGCAACATCAAAAAATCGATGTCGACTGATGCCGTCAATTTTCTTTTTAGGAAGAAGCTCGACAATGGAGCAGAACAGGAGGGAATTCTTCGTTTCTATCTGGATGGAAATCAAGTACATATCAAACAATTTTCCCATTTTAGCCAGCTTGAAACCGATGTGGTGACATTGCCATTAAGTGAGCTTACCAAAGAAAAAATTTTAGAAGTAGTTGACAACCATTTTGGGTTCACACCCACAGAAATTGCTGTAAAAGGAAATGCTGAGAAAATTTTGGATCAATTAGGTAACGCAAATCCAGATGGATTTGCTTTCTCAGGAAACGACATGTTGTGTGTTGTGAAAAAATCAGCGGCGTCTGATACGGTCAAATTAGCTTTCAGAAAAGATTTGGGTGGTGGAAAGATAGCGGCCGAAGTTTTGAGCTTCCATCTAGACAAAGATCAAGTGCTTATCAAAGAATCCAGTAGTCAACGTAACGTTGCAACGGTCCCGCTGGCTGAATTTACTCAAGAAAGAATTTTAGCCGTAGTAGATAATTATATCGGTTTCAAACCTGAGAAAGATTTAAGACCTGATGCAGAACAGATTTTGGCCATGTTAGGAAACCCCGATGCTAAAAAAAAGATTGATTTCGGTGATGGGTATTGCTATATCCGAAAATCAAGCTCGACAGAAGCGGTTACACTGCTTGCAAGGAATATTACTGGAGAGGAGGCTGTATTTCGACTCTATCTAGATAAAGATCAAGTCTATCTGAGACAACTTCTGGCGAAGGGCGAAGCGACCGTTGCAGTTCTTCCATTAAAAGAAGTGACTCAGGATAAAGTGATTGAATTGGCTTTGAAACATAGTAGTTTTAGCGAGGATTTTGGAAGAGGCGATCAAACCTTCATGGCTCGCATGCTAGCTTCGGTGATGTGGACTGCCGAGGATATCAAATTAGAAGCTATAAAAAGAGGATTTGATCCAGCTAAACGGGTCGAAGATTATCCTATGGCCATGATGGAAGATTTTCTGAAGCATTACGATGCGCGTAAAAATGTGATTGTTTCTCCTCAAATGACAATCGAAAAATTAATTAAGGATATAGAAAAATCTAAAGAAGAAGGTACTCTTGCCAAAGAGACCCATGCGGCTATGAGTTATATGCTGGGAAAATACTTAAAAGTTGTGCCTCCTCAAGATAGAAAATTTTTTGAAACTCTTCACCAACGCTTAGAAGATCAGTTCAATTATGTATTTAAAGAGGGAGCTCAATTAAAAAAACTTTTAGCTCCTCCAGCATTGACTGCTCAAGCCAATCAAATAGCGGGAGTGAGTGCGCAAAATATTCTGAAAAAGGCGAGTAGCCCTGAATATCAAGAAGTTGGTGTCTTTGTATCAGGCGGATGGTTTAGTGTTACACATGGTGGCCACCACATCAATTTGGAAGTAAGAAAAGTAGGCGATAAATTTCACATTATAGCCAGCAATGCGGGCTCAGGTTCTAGGAATCACCGCGAAGTTTTTGCTCTAGATCGCGATGGTGATCCTGTGCCACGAGATGATAATCAGGGGATTACGACTCAAATTTTTGAAGCGGATGCCACTGAAGCGGAAGAGATTTTAAAAAATGTATTGTTATTTAGATACGAATTCCAGGAGAGCGATAGAAATAGCGCTAATTTTTATGCACTCTTCAAAAACGCTAAGGTCATCGAAGATTACAGCCTGCCGGTCCGACCTTTTCAGAACATAGGTAATTGCGGGGTTCGCAATATTCAAGAATCTCTCTTTTACATTGCACAGCGTCAAGGTAAAGTTGAAGCAGTCAATGCGTTTCAAGATTTATTGACGAGTGAGTTATTAGCAGTTGCGGAACATTATCCTGCTCTCAAACAAGAGCTAGAATTAAAAGGCAAAAAACCTCGCGTTAAACCTTTGTTAAAAGGAAATTCGCAATTAATCTTACGTGAACCTTTGAATAAGAAAGACCATGTGTTGCCTCGGGGGATGAAAGAAGAAGTGGCTTTCCCTATTGGTCTAATGGGCGCGATTGCTGTGACGGCCCCTAATCTTTCTCGTCAACAAGCCCAGCTGGTTCAAAAAAATGGCAAGTATTATTTAGAAAGGCATCCAAGATGTCATAAAGATAATCGGGTGGGTTTGCTAAGAGGAGGTCGCTTTCAAGAGGTTAATGGAAGAGAACAGGTTGAAGTGCGAAAAGGAGATGTCATTCAGCTCAATAACTATCGGCTAACTGTTGTCTAATCTAGAGAGGAAAAGGGTAAATCATCGGCAAATTGCTCATGATCTATGGTCATTAGGTTGAGTCCAAAGTCTGAAAATTGAATTTCCTCCAGCTTATCATATGTTGCATTAAGGAATTGATCATGAGCTTCCATTAATCCCGTATTGTTTTATCGGATTCCGAGTTTTCCGATCTCTTCAAACATAATTAACCTTTAATTTTTTCGAGCTCGAGATATGAATTCGTAATAAGTAAGATAGTTGTTTTTTTCAGCAATTGTTTTTCAGCTAATTTATAAATAGTAATGTTTGTTATAATTATAATTAAAGTTTATTTCGGGGAATTAAGATGGTACGAAGTGTAAAAGATAGTGATCATAAGAGCTATGACGATTATCAAAAAAAATTCCATAAATATGCTGAAATTATAAAAAAGCATAATTTCGAAGGCGGCCATAGTATCACTATAGCCAAAAAAGATGGGACAGAGAAGACTGTTGAGGTGAAAGTCGCTATCTCTAAGTTAATGCAAAGTTATCGCAAACTTGGGCAATATGAGAATTTGAGCAAGTCGGCTACAGGTGCTCAAATGGCTCAAATTTTAAATAGCGATAAAATTAAAAAAGAATTTCCTGTCAAGCGCCTCTTGTTTAAAGTGCGTAAGTTTAGCACCGATCTTCTCAGTCGATTTAAAGCTTTTAGAGGGAAACTAAAAACCCCCGAGATTACCCCTTCCCCTGGGCCAGCTCCGGTATCCGCTGAATCACCTCTTCCAGCAGCTGTAAAAGATAATGCGGAGAAAATTTTGGATCATTTAGGGGATTTAGATCACAAAGGGTTGTTTTTTAATGAAAACGACATGTTCTATAACATCAAAAAATCGACGTCAACCGATGCCGTCAATTTTCTTTTTACAAAGAAGTTGGAGGATGGAGGAGAACAAAAGGGAATTCTTCGCTTCTACCTGGATAAAGACCAAGTGCATATCAAACAATTTTCCCGCTTTAGTGGTCATGAAAGCGATGTTGTCACGCTGCCATTAAGTGAGCTAACTAAAGAAAAAATTTTAGAAGTAGTTGATAACCACTTTGGGTTCACACCCGCTGAAAAAGGGATAAAAGGTAATGCAGAAAAAATTTTGGATCAATTAGGCGATCCAAATCCAGAAGGATTTGCATTTTCTGGAAACGACATGCTGTGTTTAGTGAAAAAATCTTCCTCGGCTGATGTTGTCAATTTAGTTTTCCGAAAAAATTTGGGCGGTGGAAAGGTAGAATCCGAAGTTTTGAGCTTCCATCTAGACAAAGATCAAGTGCTTATCAAAGAATTCAGTAGTCAACTCAACGTTGCAACGGTCCCGCTGGCTGAATTTACTCAAGAAAGAATTTTAGCCGTAGTGGACAATTATATCGGCTTCAAACCCCCAGCGAAAGATTTAAGACCAGATGCAGACCAGATCCTGGCCAAATTAGGAAATCCTGACGCCAAAAATACAGTGAATTTTGGTACCGGTGGGCTTTGTTTTATCCGAAAATCAAATTCGAAAGATGCGGTTACTATACTTGCAAGAAGCTATTCAGGCAAAAATGCTTTATTTCGGCTCTATCTAGATAAAGATCAAGTGTATATCAAGCAAGCGCTAGTGACAGATGAAGCGACCATTGCAGTTCTCCCCTTGAAGGAAGTGAGCCAGGATAAAGTGATTGAATTGGCTGTGAAACATACTGGTTTTGATGAAATCGCTTTTGATCCTAGTCAAACTGTGATGGCCCGTATGCTGGGTTCAGTAGTTTGGAGTATGGAGGATATCAAACTAGAAGCAATAAGAAGGGGATTTGATCCAGATAAAAAGGTCAAAGATTATCCTGTGGCCATGATAGAAGATTTTATGCAGCATTACGATGCGGCTAAAAATGTGACTGTTTCTTCTCAGATGACAATTGAAAAATTAATTGGAGATATAGAAAAATCTAAAAATGAAGGTCTAATTGCCAAGGAATCGCATGCTGCAATGAGTCATATGCTTGAAAAATACTTAGAAATCGCGCCTCCTGAAGATAGAAAATTGTTCGAAACTTTCCAACAACGTTTAGAAGACCAGTTTAATTTTGTATTTAAGGAGGGAGAACAACTTAAAAAACTTGTATCCCCTCCAGCTTCGATTTCAAAAGCAAATCAACTCGCAAAAGTGAGTGCGCAAAATCTTCTGCAAAAAGCAAGTCAACCTGCCTATCAAGAAATCGGTCCCTTTTTAACAGCTGGATGGTTAAGCACTACAAAAAGCGGCCATCACATCAATTTGGAAGTACGAAAAGTGGGGGATAAATTCCACCTTGTTGTCAGCAATGCAGGTGCAGGTTCAGGCAATCATCGGGAAGTTTTTAATCTAGATCGGGATGGTAACCCTATTCTTAGAGATGATAATCAAGGGATTACAACCCAAATTTTTGAAGCTGACGCCGCAGAAGCGGAAGAGATTTTAAAAAATGTGTTGTTGTTCAGATATGAATTGCAGGAGAGCGACACAAATAGTGCTAATTTTTATGCCATCTTCAAGAATGCGAAGGTCATCGAAGATTACAGTCTGCCGGTTCGCCCTTTTCAAGATATAGGGAATTGCGGGGTGCGCAATATTCAAGAATCCCTGTTTTACATCGCGCAGCGTCAAGGTAAAGTCCAGGCGGCAAATGATTTTCAAGATCTCTTGACGAGTGAATTATTAGTCGCCGCGAAACATTATCCTGCTCTCAAGCAAGAGTTAGAATTAAAAGGTCGAAAACCTCGCGTTAAGCCTTTATTAAAGGGGGATTCCCAATTCATCTTGCGCGAACCTTTGAACAAGAAAGATCATGTGTTGCCTCGAGGGATGAAAGAAGAAATCGTTTTCCCTATTGGGTTGATGGGTGCAATTGCTGTGAGGGCTCCGAATCTTTCTCGGCAACAAGCTCAGCTGGTTCAAAAAAATGGCAAGTATTATTTAGAGAGACATCCAAGATGTCATAAAGATAATCGGGTGGGTCTGCTAAGAGGTGGTAGGCTTCAAGAGGTTACTGGAAGAGAACAGGTTGAAGTGCGAAAAGGAGATGTCATCCAGCTCAATGACTATCGACTCAATGTGGCCTAATTTATGGAGGAAAAGGAGTATGGGCGATTCACGAGTCACTGGAGCGAGCTTTTATACCCATCATGATCAATTTGAGCGGTATGCCGAAGGTTTAAAATCTTATCTGGGGCATACTGTCAGCGTGAAGGGAAAACACGCATACGAGAAAAAGGAAATTAAGGTTTCGAAAGCGATGGCCAAATTGATTAAGGCTTATTATAAGCTGAGTCGTTATGAAAACCTGAAAGAATCATCGGCCTCCAAAACATTAAATGAAATCCTGGCGGACAAAACCCTTCAAAAAGAATTTCCTAAAAAGAGACTTCTTTTCAAATTGGAGAAGTTTTTTATTGATTTTTTTAATAAGCATTATTTCGCCAAGGGGAGACTAAAACATCCTGAGACTTTTCCTAAGAATGAAATTCCTCCGAAGGTTTTTTTTGATCGATTAGGCGTTAATACCCCCGATTTTAAGCTTCAAGAGCAAAGCTACTCTATAGAAGGCAAGGCTGCTTTAGATATGGCAGTGCTTATGCTAACGATAAAAGATCAACGTGGAGATGCAATGCAGGTTGAGGTTGCTGTTGAGGATGCTTTTGCAGTGATTAAAAATCGCGCAAATAATGAAGTCTTGGTACGCATTCCTCTAGCGAATCTGACAGGGGAAATTGTTTTGGAAAAAATCCTCAATCGACTGTCGCAGGGAAATGCTTTTCCGAACAGTCAAAAGATTCTGGATAAATTGGGGATTGCGCACTTAGAATTTAAAGAAAACCGGAATGGGATTGAGTATACTTTAAAAAAATCTGAAGCAAATGATTCCCTTATTCTTACGGCTCGTAATGCCAGGGGGGAAGAAAGTGCATTTAGCCTTGTGGCAGATGGGGCAGACCGTGTTTTGTTAAGAAAAATGTCTGAAGGCAAGCTCGTTAGAGTGGTTTATGTCTTTGGCTCCGCTCCACATGCTTTAACCTTAGATGCTTTGCTTGAGAGGACTTTACTTCATTCGGGCTTGAATGCAGCCTTGCCGAAGGATCTGAATGCTAGCCTGGCGCATCTGCGCAATACGCGCTTTGTTCGGGCCTTGGGTTCCATAAAACTATTAAACGAAGATAAAATTTTATGGAAAGCGATTGAAATGAATCTTGATCCAGGCCGCCCGGTGAAGGATTATTCCAGCCAAGCGATTCGCGAATTTCTAGATTTTTTTTCTACAGAATCCGTGCAATATACTCCAGAAACGACAATAGAAGAATTAATCCACGCCATTCATTCTTCAAAAAAAGAGACAATCCCCAGTGAAATGGGGTTTCAAGCCATGATCTTTTTTATGGATCAACTGCAAAATACCACACGCTTAACCTCTAAGGATCGGCAATTTTTAGAGACATATAAAAGCCGCATTCAAGATCAATTAGCGCAGATGCGGAATTATGAGCAGTTATGGGACATGGTAGATCCAGAGAAAGCCTTAAATTTTGCTTCCACTGTCGCAGGGGATATTCTAAAAAAAGTCGATTCTCCTGCCTACAATAAAGTTGGGGCTCTAGTCGAAGCGGGTTGGATTGAAACAAAAGGCGGGCATTACATCAGTGTGGAAGTCGTTAAAGAGGGTGATCAGTACTGCTTCCGAGTTGCCAATGCCGGCGCTGGCGTGCGACCCTATCATCGGGGTGTTTATAATCAGAACCGGGAGCTTATTCGAGGAAAAGCGATCACAATCAAACTTTACGAAACATCTGACCCTGCTGAGGCCCAAAAAATCATTAGGGATCTTTTTTACTTTAAAACACGAATTCAAGATGACACTGCATCGAAAGATTTTTATGCGATCTTTAATAATGCTACTCCTGTGGAGGATTATGCAATTCCAGCGCGGGTGATCCAAACAACAGCGAATTGCGTGCTGCGCGATCAGCAGGAAACCTTTTTTAACGTGTGTCAGCGCTTAGGAAAAACGGAATTAGCAAATTCATTTTTAAAAACGATACAGAAAAATCTGGAAACTTCAGTACAAAATTACCCTGCCTTAGCACAAGAACTTCAATCGAAAAAAAATAAACCGAGAATTGAACCTCTTAAATCAGGGAAGTCGCGCTTGGTTCTTCAAACTGCTGATGCTAAAGAAAAACATTTACTCCCACTGGGTGTTAGCGGAGCCTCGCATAATTTTATCATAGGCTCACAAGCAGATATTATTCCCGCTCATGCTCCTAAGCAAATCGCGCGGCAACAAGCGCGATTAGTCTATCAGGCTGGTAGCTACTACGTATCCAATGACCGTAAACCCTCGTCAAAACATCAAGTGGCTATTTTAAGAAATGGACAAAAAATTCCTGTTCCCAGGGCTTCAAGAACTGCTGTCGGCATCAAACTCAGGAAAGGAGATCAGCTTTTATTGAATGATCTAGCTCTGTCCGTGAGTTAGCTGCTTTTCAAATTGCTGCCTTTTTAAGCGAAACTGTTCTAGCACATTTTTCATCTGACGCTTTTTAGTGGGAGGGGCTTCGATTTGGGCCACTTTTGGACTGGATTGCCATGCCATGGATGAAATCAGGGAATCTGTCTGTTCTTGAGACCCCAAGATAATCAATCCATAAGGAGGGATGACAAACGAAACGGTGCGATTGAGAATAGCCACATTAAGATCTTGCTGAAGCTTGACGTGTTCTTCTTCTTCGTTATTATCAAAGGGGGAATGGCTTTCTAAGCTCAAAAGAGTGGAAGGAAGAGGCTTATTGTCATCGGGAAAGGTTAGATTGACTTCAAGCGGGGACTCACTGGCAGAAGCCACAGCTGCGGTCCAGTGAGCATCGGGAGTAAAGGCCAAAATCGTTAGAGGAGTAGGGGTGTTATTTGCGTAATTTGCCCGATGAGCGTTACCCCCGCAAATGCGATTAAGCATAATCATGGCGAGCCCAGTTGGCCGAAAACGAATTTTGGGACCTAATTCTTGCGCGATTCCCCACAATTTGACTGTCTCTTCCATACTCCAAGCAGTGGATTCTTGCTGCTGCAAGCTATAGATCATAATCGGATCAGCCCCTGCTTGCATAGCTTCAAGAGCTTTTTTAGCCAGAGCTGTGCCAGAAATAGCCCCAGTGACGATTCGATTGCGTTGGGCACTAGATGCGGACCCTTCAGTCGTGTGCAGATTCATTTCGTAAACCGATAATGCTTTATGCTGATTTTTTGTTCCCTCCGCAGTTTCTTTCATCAAATGATCGTCAGTGTCTAATAGATTTGCGATGGCATCCTGATCGGAAGTTTCTTTATCCAAAGATAGAAAGAAATAGGGGGCAATTGCGAGAGCATCGGCTGTTTTTGTCTGGGTTAAGTATTCCAACGATAGGGCGGGATCCTGGTATTGTCCGTTGACAGTTTTAATGAAGTGGGTTGGACTATTGGCCCCCAAAAGAATAAATTCATAGGCGCGGTCGGCTACAGCTCCATGGGCTTTGGGATAAGGAATGGAGGTTGGGCGATAAGTCCAGTTCCAATTTTCCCTGCCAAATTCCAGCACGACTTTTGGAAAAATTGTTACAGGAGCATGCATCGCTAGAAATTCCCCTAATTCGCGATATTCCTCATCGCTAAAAGTTGGGGGAACAACAATCCATGGATTGGCCTGAACCTGTTTGCATAAATCTAAAAATTCGATTAACGAGTAGGCATAAGTCTCCTCGCCGCTACTTCCCGCCGATCGCAAGGTCCACGATTTACGTTGATTCGGCTCGGCAATGCGATTTTTCATGGTATCCCCGACCGCAGGAAGTTCTCGAATAAAAGAAGGATGGATAGTGCGCAGTGCGTGAATCAGCTCAGGTCTAAAGGGGGAAGGTGCATTTTCTTCCGATCCTAGCCAAAGATCATCTAACCAGATTTTGGCGTCTTCTCCTTTTGCCGTAATTTGTAAGGTACTAGCATTTACTTTTTGCTCCAGAGGAAAACTAAAGGTATATTTTTTCCAAAAAGTAGAAGGTTCAATGGTCTTGGAAAAAAGCGTTCCCTGTTCTTTTTTTCTTTTAAGATGAACGGTCAGCGAAGGTTGATTCCCCTCGGCTTTGGCCCACAATGAAAGAGTCCATTCTCCTGGTTTTGGCAGCAATTGACCTGTCTCAGTGCTCATTTCAAGCGTTTCAGTGGTTGCCGGCTGCAGCAATAAGGCGTGGGAACCTGAACTTCCAGGTCTATTCTCGGTAGGATCGATCCTGATGGAAGCTCGATTTTTCTCTTCTATGTGCCAGTGAGGGACTGTATGCGCAATTTCTTTAGTCAATACGATCACATCTTTATCTTCCAAAAGGGGTAGAGGGGATTCTACAAGGTATTGAGGATAGCCATCGTGTCCTGCGCGCAGCGAGTCAGAGATTGTACCTGCAGTTCCCGCATATTTTCCTGTACGCACTTGAAAGGAGGCATCTTTCCAGTATTGATCGGGATATCCCCATCCCTTGTCATCTGAAAAGCCATTTTTGTTGGATTCTGAGACAATCACAATTAAGCGGTCAATTTGTCCTTCAAAGCCAGGATTCATTAACTTGTTTCGGGTGAATGCTTCCGATTGCGAAGGCTGCCATGTGCTCAAATTAATCCCTAGACGGCTAACATTTGTCAGAATAGGGCTGGCGTCTACTTGAAAAGCTAATCCAGAAGTGAATTGACCCTCCTCAGAGGCTTCAACAGGCCTAATGGAATTAAAAGAATCGTAAAAGTAACACCCAAGAGCAATTAGGGGAATAAAGATAAATAAAAACCAACGCTTTTGCATGATGAAGCCTTCTAGAGTTTGAAGCCATTAAAACAAATTAAAAGGTTAAACTCGAGAGAAAATTACGATTCTATCAGTTTAAGTGCGTTCTGCACAGGCTTACAATTTATCGATTATTTTTGATGCACTTGATTAAAGGGGCTTTTGTCCTATGGAACTGGAATGGTTTCCAGCAGGCGATCGATCATTTGATCTGCCGAAATATCCTCGGCTTCAGCCTCATAAGTACGTCTAAGTCGATGTCTTAAAACATCGTGGGCAATCTGTTTGATATCGTAGGGAGTGACAAACGTCCGTCCGGAAAGAAAAGCACGCGCTTTGCCTGCCAAAGTCAATGCAATGCTGGCTCTTGGAGAAGCTCCGTAAAGAATCAATTTATCAATAGGGACTCCATATTCTGTGGGATTGCGGGTTGCAAAAACAAGGTTTAAAATATAGTCGAGGATTTTTTCATCAATGTAAACATTGTTTACAATTTGACGTGCGGCTAAAATTTCATCGCCTGTCATGACCGGAGCCGGTGTTGGATGCTTGCCAAGCGTGGCCATTCTTTGGATAATCAATTTCTCTTCTTCCATGGAGGGGTAGCCGATGCGAACCTTCATCATAAAGCGGTCGGTTTGAGCTTCAGGTAGGACATAGGTTCCCTCTTGCTCGATGGGATTTTGCGTAGCTAATACCAGATAAGGGGAGCCGGTGGTAAAAGTTTTGCCCGAAATCGTAGCTTGTCTTTCTTGCATCACTTCTAATAAAGCCGATTGAACTTTGGCTGGCGCACGATTGATTTCATCAGCGATTAAAATGTTCGTAAAAATAGGCCCTTGATTGACGTGAAAAGAGCTATCTTTAGGATTATAGATAGAGGTTCCAATTAAGTCCGCAGGGAGTAAGTCCGGCGTAAATTGAATGCGTTTACAATCGCATTGAATCGTTTTGGCTAACGTTGTCACAGCTAATGTTTTGGCTAATCCGGGAAGGCCTTCAAGTAAAATATGCCCATCAGCCAGCAGGGCTATAAGGAGACGATCTACCATTTCGGTTTGGCCGACAATCACTTTGCCAATTTCAGCTTTGGTTTGTTCGAACTTAGGTAAAGTCTCTTGAATCTTGGCTTCCAAATCATCCATTTCAAGCGTCCTATGTAAATAAAGATGCAAAGAGGCTGAAAAGCCTTTTTAACCCGAGTTTTATATTAAAAATCTGCATCTTCATCAAAGCAAGGATGAGACTTTTATGCCAATAATTTTAAAGGATTCTCTGATTTCATTAGGATTTGAGAGCTTGAAATCTTCAAGTTTTATTCGTATCATGGAGTCAATGCTTAAGTTACTGAAGGTGCCTATTTCAATGGCAATATTTTGTCCCTGCGATACGGGAAAGTTGTATGAGGACTGTTGTCAAAACCTTCACAATGGAGCTTTCCCAGAAAATGCTTTAGCCCTGATGCGTTCACGCTATTCTGCCTATGCCCTCCAACTGGCTGCTTACATCATTCGTACTACTCATTTGAAGAATCCCCACTATGATCAAGACCATCGCCGATGGACTCGGGAAATTCTGTGCTTTTGTCAAAACACAATCTTTCACAAGCTTGAAATTTTAGATTTTATAGATGGTGAAGATGAGGCCTATGTCACTTTTGATGCGCATTTAATCCAAGATAAGCAACCGCTAGATCTGATTGAGAAAAGCCATTTTGAAAAAGTAAACAGGCAATGGTTGTATCGAGATGCCTGTCATATCACTCATTCTTAATCAGGGTTTTGGATGCATTTCTCAGATTTATGCAAAAAAAGTGCTTCTTGAAAAAGAAGCACTTTCCAAATTAAGGGCGCCAAGAAAATAAAAAGGGGATCAAAAGACTACTTGCTGGCGTTGGGTCTGGTGGTGCGGGTGGGGGAATTTGGGTTTCATGAACTTTTTCCATTGCGGTTTGCACCAAATTTTTAAGAAAGGCGACGGTATTCGAAGCCCAGTCGACTAATGTTTTAAATGCATCTGGAAAATATAGCCAAATGATATAAAACAAAATCCCAAAGAAAATAAAATTAAAGATAAATCTCATAAGACACCTCATTTCAATTCCGATGATAGTTTCATTATATCAAAAGAAGTTTTTAATATTTGTATTTATTTGCAAATTTTTGCATATAAATAGTTTATGCAAGTGTGATCCCTTTTTCCAGATAGACGTCCTGAACGAGGTTTAATAGCTTAACCCCTTCATTCATAGGTCTTTGGAATGCTTTTCTCCCGGTGATTAAGCCTACTCCGCCTGCGCGTTTGTTAATAATGGCTGTTTTGGCCGCATCGGCGAGATCGTTCTTGCCTGAAGCTCCTCCTGAATTAATCAATCCAATACGCCCGCTGAGTCCATTGATGACTTGATAGCGGCATAAATCAATCGGATGGTCGCTGCATAATTGATCATACATACGATCGCTGTATTTGCCATAACCTTTCATGACTCGGTTAATGGCTGGATATCCACCGTTCACAGTGGGGAGCTTTTGTTTGACAATGTCAGCCCCAATAGTTGCTCCCAGATAATTAGCCTGGCCAGTCAGGTCGGCGCTGTCGTGATAATCGATGCCATCAATTTTAAAGGCTGAATTGCGCAAATAACACCATAAAATAGTCGCCATGCCAAGTTCGTGGGCCATATAAAAGGCCTCGCTAATCTCTTGAATTTGGCGATGGCTTTCTGGAGACCCAAAGTAAATCGTTGCGCCTACAGCTGCGGCTCCCATGTCAGATGCTTGTTGCACATTTGCAAATAAAATCTGATCAAAGCTATTGGGATAGGATAGAAGCTCATTGTGGTTGATTTTTAAAATAAAGGGGATTTTATGTGCATATTTGCGCGCCACGCTGCCAAGGGTGCCAAGTGTAGAAGCGACGGCGTTGCAGCCGCCTTCAATTGCTAGCTTGATGATGTTTTCGGGATCGAAATACAGGGGATTGGGAGCAAAAGAAGCTCCGGCAGAATGTTCGACACCTTGATCGACCGGAAGAACAGACATATATCCGGTTCCTGCCAGCCGTCCATGATTAAAAAGAGCTTGGAGGTTGCGCAGAACTGGGATAGAGCGATCTGAATTGATAAAAATACGATCTACCCAGTCAGGTCCTGGGATTTGAATCTGGTCAGGAGTAATAGCTGTGCATTTATAATTGAGTAAAAAATCCGCTTCTTCTCCCAGCAACTCTTCCAACTGATCCATAAAAGGCTGGTTTTTATGTTTTAGTGCTGTGGCAGACATGGAGTATTCCCCTTTAATGAATTTGATTATCGCCAAAATGACAGAATAGCGCCGCTGATCACAAGATATAGCAATATGAAGGCGGTATTGATAAGATATAACTTGAACGACTTATTTTCCCATAGAACATTAGCAAACAGACTGGTAGCGACAAAGCCAAGCCAGATCCAAAAACCTACGCAAGCTCCTGCTGTCATTGAATGTGCTTGCGTCCATGTCATAAACAAAGCTAGGACATAAGACATCAGAAGGGCTGTACCAAATCCTCCGAGCAATCCCATCCATGGCGAACGTAAGTTTCCCGCGGAAATTTGAGCTTCCTTCATCCAGAGAGATCCAAATAGCCAAGGTGAATACCAGAGAACACCTAGGGCTACATACATACAAGCTGTTACAAAAATAGGAACCACGTGCACGGATTCGACATTCATTAGGTGATCTCCTTAATAGTTCCACGTCACTATAAAATGAGAGGAATAAAACAGCAAAAACAAATTTTTTAGGACGTCCCTTATTTGGATTGAATCAATCTCTCAAATCCTTTACAATTGTTTGCAAAAATGCCCTATAGTTCTAAATATAAAGAGGTTGTAGAAAACACCATGGATTTTATCCACGATCCTTATCAGCCAGGCGATACGATTGCCGCAATCGCGACTCCGCCAGGAGAAGGCGGGGTAGCCATCATCCGGATCTCGGGCACTCAAGCCCTTGCTGTTGCTGACAAGTGTTTTTCTAGATCAGTCCAAAGGCTCGCTTCGCATACCGTGCATTATGGCAAAATCAAAAATGGCACCGGCGAATGTATCGATCACGTTTTGCTGTTGCCAATGCATGCTCCTCGTTCCTATACTGGTGAAGATACAGTAGAAATTCATTGCCATGGAGGAAGTTTAATTGCCCGCCGAGTGTTGCAAACGGTGATTGAGTCAGGCGCACGTCCCGCTAAACCTGGTGAATTTACATTTAAAGCTTTTATGAATGGAAAATTGGATTTGGCTCAAGCTGAAGCCGTGCAAGAGTTGATTGGAGCTAAAAATGAACAAGCGTTATACAGCGCCGGAAATCAGCTACAGGGTGCTCTCACAAAAAAAATCTTATCCTACCAGAAATATTTAAATGACATCGCCGCTATTTTAGAAGCTTGGGTAGATTTCCCTGAAGAAGGGTTGGAATTTGCCACGATGGAAGAAATCCAGGCTGATTTACAGCAGGCGATAATGTCCATGCAGGTGCTTGCGAATACCTTTGATAATGGGAAAATTATCAAAGATGGAGTATCTTTGTGTTTAATTGGATGTCCAAACGTGGGCAAATCTTCGTTAATGAACGCTTTGCTTGGAAAGGACCGGGCCATTGTATCGGACATTCCAGGAACTACCAGAGATATATTAGAAGACCATTTAAAACTTAATGGATTGAATTTCCGCTTGTTAGACACTGCGGGTATTCGCGATTCGGCCGAGCTCATCGAAGCAGAGGGGATCAGACGTTCTCGTCAGGCTATGCAAGATGCCGATTTAATCCTGCTGGTGCTCGACGCCACCAAAGGGCTGCAGGCTGAAGATCTGCTTCTCTTAGAGCAGATCCCTTCTCACAAAACCATTGGGGTCTGGAATAAAGTCGATTTGAAACATCCTGAAATTCCCCGGCTCCAGCTGCCCAATATCGTGCAAGTTTCGGCCCAGGAGCAGCTTGGCATGGAGAGTTTACAAAAAGCCATTGATCAGGTGATATGGAAAAATGGCATGCCGGATCAGCAAGAAATTGTGATTACAAGTGTGCGGCATTTACAAGCGTTAAATATGGCTATTGCTGCGGCACAGAAAGTTCATACAGGCTTAAGCGAAAATGTTTCACCCGAGTTTCTTTGTGTGGATATGCGGATGTGCTTAAGTGAATTAGGTAAAATTATTGGAACCAACGTCTCGGAAGATGTGTTGTCCTCCATCTTTGCGAAATTCTGCATTGGGAAATAATGGATAAAAAAAGCAGAGCTAAAAAAATTGGAAAAATTCTCGATCAATTTTTTCCTGCGCCTTCCGTTCCGCTTCTTCACAAGGATCCCTATACGCTTTTGATCGCGGTGCTTTTATCGGCGCAGTGTACCGACGCCCGGGTGAATACAATTACCCCCATCCTTTTTAAACTCGCGGACTCGCCAGCCAAAATGGTCAACAGCGCAATCTCTCAGATTCAGGCCATTATCCGACCCTGCGGTCTATCCCCAACGAAAGCCAAGGCCATTTGGCATCTTTCCCAGATTTTACTTGAAAAGCATCAGGGGGAGGTGCCTAAAACTTTCGAAGCTTTGGAGGAACTTCCCGGGGTCGGCCATAAAACAGCGTCTGTGGTAATGTCTCAGGCATTTAAAATCCCAGCCTTTCCCGTAGATACGCATATTTTAAGATGTGCGCAACGCTGGGGATTAAGCTCTGGTAAAACTCCTGTGCACGTAGAAAGAGATCTTAAAGCTCTTTTCCCCAAAAAAGATTGGAACAAAGTGCATTTGCAAATCATCTATTTTGCCCGTGCCTTTTGCCCGGCTCGCCAGCATAAGGCTGCTCAGTGTCCCATTTGTTCTGTTCTCCAAAATTTCTAGAGAGAAACCCTAAGCTTTTAAGCTTTCTTTTTACTTGCTATAGCGGCTATAGATCAGCTAGTCTGTCTTAGATTTATAGTGCACAATTCCTAAGGTGAGAAAGATGGGTAAAGAACCAGATAAAACGAAAAAAATTTTTGGAACGGATGGGGTGCGAGGGCGCGCAAATAAGTCTCCCATGACTGTAGAAACAGCTTTGGCCTTGGGGCGAGCAGCAGGAAAAATTTTCAGGTTTCATGAAGGCAAACACCGTGTTGTCATTGGCAAAGATACACGCTTATCCTGCTACATGTTCGAAAATGCCTTAATCGCCGGCTTATGTTCGATGGGGGTGGATACCTTGATGGTAGGTCCTTTGCCTACACCTGGGGTGGCTTTTATTACAAGAGCGTATCGAGCTGATGCTGGGATTGTGATTTCAGCTTCACATAATCCTTACTATGACAATGGCATTAAATTTTTTTCATCCGAAGGGTTCAAACTTCCCGATTCATGGGAGCATCAGATGGAACAGCTCATTTCTAGAAATGATTTCGACGATAGCTTGCCCGATGACGGAGATATTGGAAAAAATTTTAAGATTACAGATGCAGATGGCCGCTATATTGAATTCGCTAAAGCCACATTCCCCAGACGCCTGTCATTAAAAAATCTCACGATTGCCCTAGATTGTGCAAATGGCGCAGGTTATAAAGTTGCCCCTCTCATTTTTCGCGAATTAGATGCCAAAGTCTTTATCTATGGAAATAACCCCGATGGGCTAAATATCAACCTAAACTGCGGTTCTCTCTACCCTGAAACGGTGCAAAAAGCTGTGCTAGAGCATCGTGCAGATATCGGGATTGCCTTGGATGGAGATGCAGACCGTGTGATTATGACGGATGAGAATGCTCAGATAGTGGATGGAGATACTATTTTAGCTATCTGCGCCCGCGATATGAAACGCAGAGGTGTTTTAAAAGGCAACAAAGTCGTCTCAACCATCATGAGCAATTTGGGCTTTATCAAAGCCATGGAAGAACTCGATATTGAAGTGATCAGAGCGCAAGTGGGAGATCGTTATGTCATCCAGGATATGCTTGAACATCAAGCTAATCTGGGCGGCGAGCAAAGCGGACATTTGATTTTTCTCGATCACAATACGACTGGCGATGGGTTAGTATGTGCTTTGCAAGTGATGCGGATTATGATTGAAACGGATTCCAAATTATCCGATTTGGCTTCTTTGGTCAAAAAATATCCTCAAGTATGCGTCAATGTGAAAGTGAAAGCTAAGCCTCCTTTTGAAACCATGCCTAATGTACTGACGCTGGTGGCAGAAGTCGAAAAAAACCTCGAGAATGCAGGAAGGGTGCTGCTTCGTTACTCAGGCACTGAAAATATCTGCCGCGTCATGGTGGAAGGACCAAAATTCAAGCAGGTGCATCAAATGGCAAATCTGATTGCAGAGGAAATCAAAAAACAAATTGGAAACAACGAAAAATAGGAAAGCGGTATGTGCGGCATCATCGGGTATATAGGACCCAAAAATCCCATAGAGATCGTCCTCGACGGTTTAAAACGACTTGAATACCGCGGCTATGATTCAGCGGGACTCGCTGGCATCCATGATGGCAAAATTGTTTTTTGTAAAGAACTAGGCAAAATTGCTATTTTGGAAACAGAAGTTAAAGAGATGGGGCTTGCTCTTGAACACATTGCGATCGGTCAGACACGTTGGGCCACACACGGCAAACCAAGTAAAGTCAATGCACACCCCCATTTCAATGCAGACCATTCCCTCGCATTAGTCCATAATGGCATCATTGAAAATCACGAGCCCCTGAGACGCATGCTTAAAGAAGAAGGAGTTAAATTTGTTTCAGAAACAGATACCGAAGTGGTCGCGCATCTGATTGGGAAATTCTACCAAGGAAACATTGTGGATGCCGTTAAGCAGGTTATCCCAATGCTGAAAGGCACATTTTCCATTGCTTTAATCCATCAAGATTTTCCCGATCAAATTCTTGCTATTGCGCATGATTCCCCTCTAGTGGTGGGAATTGGCGCAGGCGAAGCCTTTGTGGCTTCAGACCCGCATGCCTTTTCGGCACACACGCGGGAAGTGGCCTTTTTATTAAGCGGTGAAATTGCTGTGGTCAAAGCTGATAAACTCGAAGTTTTCGACATTTCAAAAGGGGAAATTGAAAAGAAAATTGAAAAGATGCAGGGATTAGTAGAGGACTCTTCTAAAGGCCATTTTGAACATTACACTTTGAAAGAAATTTTTGAACAACCACAGACTATTCGCAGTGCCCTTTTAGGGCGTTTTATTCAAGATTATGGGACAGCTTTATTTGAAGGGATTAATTTTGATGTGAATGAGCTTCTCTCGGTTGAAAGAATCCTGATTCTAGCCTGTGGCACCTCTTGGCATGCCGGTTATTTAGCCTCTTATATGCTTGAAGATCGAGCCCGCATTCCTGTGCAAGTTGAAATCTCTTCCGAATTTCGCTATAAGAATCCTGTCGTTCCACCCGGAACATTAGCGATTGCCATCAGTCAATCCGGAGAAACTGCCGATACGTTGGCCGCAGTGCGGGAACTCAAGGCTAAAGGTGTAAAGATATTGGCAATCTGCAATGTCGAAGGCTCCAACCTAGCTCGTGAAGCTGACGTGTGTATCTTTTTAAGAGCAGGTCAAGAAATAGGTGTTTGCTCAACGAAAGCTTTTACCAGCCAAGTTGTAGTGCTGGCTTTATTTACCCTTTTAATGGCACGTATGCGTCATATGGATAAAAAAGAAGGGCAAACATTCCTGGATGCCTTATTAAAGCTGCCTGATCAAGTACAGCAAGTGCTGAATCAATCAGAGCACATTCAGAAAATTGCCAAGAAATATGCTCATTATGAGAATTTCTTCTATGTGGGAAGAAGTTACATGTATCCAGCAAGTCTGGAAGGAGCTCTCAAATTAAAAGAAATCTCCTATATCAACGCCAATGGGTATCCTGCCGGTGAAATGAAGCATGGGCCGATTGCACTCATCAATGAAAATTGTCCGACAGTAGCTTTGTGTGGAAATAAAGTGACCTATGAAAAGCTTTTAAGCAATCTGATGGAAATCAAGGCGCGCAATGGCAAAATCTTAGCTATTGCAGAAGACTGTGAAAAAGACTTGGAACATGTAGTCGATGATTTGATTCATATTCCACAGACAATTGACGAGCTTTCAGGCGTACTTACCAGCGTGGCCTGTCAACTTTTAGCTTATTACATTGCTAAAGAACGAGGGGCTGAGATCGATCAGCCGCGCAATTTAGCCAAATCCGTCACAGTTGAATAAAATGGCTCCGGTGCTGTTTGGTAGTCTTTGTGACTTCATGGCTCTAGGGCAAACCACTAAGGCACAGAGACGCAGAGGAAAGCTTAAAAGTTCAAACTCATTTGACACTTGCAAAGCAAGTTTCAAAGTCGACTGTTTTTTTTCTTCGAAAAAAAACATCAGAAAGAGGACTCCATTGCTGGAACGACCCTTCTCTGTGCCTCTGTGGTTTCCTTGCTCAGAGGCTGAAAGTAAAAATCGAGAGTTTTTTTTCCTCTCTGTGGTTTGTCTTTAGAGAGCTAACTTGTTTCAGACTGGTGAGAATTGATTGAATTCGGCATCTGCGGTTTTATCTCCACTATCATCAAAGCGCATAGGAGTATAATTGGCGAATTGAGCGATCTCTTTGCGGAAGGTCAGATGAACATTCCCGACACCGCCATGACGGTTTTTGGCGACAATGAGTTCAGCCATGCCCGGTTTATCGAGTGGATCATAATATTCTCTACGCAGCAAAAACATAATGATATCAGAGTCTTGCTCGATACTGCCGCTTTCGCGCAAGTCGCTCATCATAGGGCGATGCCCTTGTCTTTCTTCGACTTTACGGGAAAGCTGAGAAAGGCAAATCACCGGAATATTGAGTTCGCGAGCTAAGTTTTTGAGCATCCTGGAAATTTCCGAGATTTCACTTTGCCGGTTTTCGGCATTTCGCGAAGCTCCTGAGCCTGAAATTAACTGGAGGTAGTCCACAATCAGAAGTTCGATGCCATACGTTTCTTTCATGCGGCGGGCGCGGGCCCTGAGATCTGTAATTTTAAGCCCAGCTTGATCATCAATGACCATGAGATGGTTTTGCATGTTATTGACGCTGGCGACGACGCGCTGGTACTCGATGCCGCTCAAGGAACCAGTTTTTATCTTGTCTGATTCAACTTCTGATTGCGAGCATACGATTCGATGCACGAGCTGTTCGGCGCTCATTTCTAAAGAGAAGATACCCACCGGTTGGTTGTTTTTAAAGCAGACATTTTCAGCGATGTTAATCGCAAAAGCGGTTTTACCCATGGCTGGGCGAGCGGCTAAAATCATTAAGTTGGACTTATTCAATCCATTGATCATTTTATCTAAATCGGTGTAATGCGTCGCTATCCCCGTGATGCCTGTATCATCAGGGCCCTTTTGGTGGTAGATCTCTTGGCGTTGCTGCAATTCTTTTAAAAAGGGGACTTGCGAGTCAGATTTGACACCTGATAAGATTTGACCGATCAATACCCCGCAAGACGAATGTGCGGATTGACTAATTTGGAAAAATAACTGCTGAGCTTCGTCTAAAGCTTCCAACACGTTGGCTGGCTCCTCCAGTGCGCGTTTCTCGACATGCTGGGCGGCATGCACCATGCTTCTTAAAACGGCTTTATTGCGCACGAGTTCGCAGTATTCTTCAATGTGGGCAGAAGTTCCTGCATATTGGGCTAAAGTGGTCAGGTAAGCAATCCCGCCAATCGCAGTGAGTTTATCCTGACGCTTCAGCTCTTCGCTGATTAAATGCACATCCGCTGGCTTATCGCTTTTGTAGGCTGTCTTCAAAGTCTGAAAGATGAGTTTGTGCTCGGTATAATAAAAATCAGAGTCATCCAGGGCGTCTGCAGCGACGTTCAGCGCATTAATGCTGGTTAGCATGCAACCGATGACCATCATTTCTGATTCTTTGGAATTAGGCGCAATTCTCATTTTTAGATTAGGATCTGCCATGGGATCAACCTTCTTTTACTTGTGGGGGATAATGGCTATACAAGAAACTTCGATCGGTGCATCTAAGGGGAGCTTAGCAGCCTGAATCGTTTGTCTAGCAGGTAAGGGGGAGCTTACAAAATATTTTTGGTAAATTTCATTAAAGCGTCCAAAATCGTTTAAATCTTTTAAAAAAACGTCTGTGCGCACAACAAAATGCAAGTCGGAATGCGCTGCTTGCAAGATATGCTGAATGTGAGAGATCACAAGTGCTGTCATTTCCCCAACATCTCCTTGGATCAGTTTGCCTGTGGCCAAATCTATTGGAATTTGTCCAGATACGAAAATCAATTGGGCGTGGGCAGGGACAATAACTCCTTGTGAATAAGGGCCGAGAGCTGCCGGAGCTTGTGTGGTTTGAATTTTTTCTAACTGATCCATCTGATTCCTATTAAGCTGAGCTTTCAGGCTGCGTATTCGATACTTGGACCGGAAGCTGTTTCTTTACCGGATGATAAGGAAAGTGCATTTCTTAAGGCAGGTATACTAAGTAAACCGATAATTGCCAAAGCTTTAGCTGCTGCATCTTCTGTAAAAAACTCGGACAAGAAACCACCTCCACCTGGACCGATACTCTCTGAGACGCAAAAAGCTAGTCCCATCATAATGGCGCTGATTAGTCCAGGGTGTGAAGGCATCAGCCGATGACCCTGTGCGACAGAGATTGGATTCACAATTCCCAGAGCGGCCCCCATCAAAAACAACAAGATTAAGGTAAATAGAGGAGGAAGTAAAGGGATAAAATAGAAGGTATAAAACAAGATACTTCCAGTAATCACTGCGCCGACAAGCACCGATTTTGCCGAATAGCGATCTGCCAGATAACCGCTCGGAATCATCATCAGAGCGCCGCCAAAGATAAAGCAAAAATGGCCCCCGCCTAAGCAAATCCAATCCTCATAACCACGGGAAATCAGTAAATCAGGCAATAGAAAAATAATGCCCCAGAAAATTGAGCTGATGCAGACCTGGCAGAAGTATAAATTTATCAGGTCTTTTGAGGCGAAAAATAATTTGACACCATCCCAGCTAATCGGTTTTTTTTCTGTCTTTAGTAAAGCAGGTCCTTGAGCAAATGGATAAAGGGCTATTAACAGAACAATCAAAGCGAGAGGGATTAGAAGATAGGCTGTAGATCCATCAAGGCTTTGATAGAAATAAGAAAAAATTAATTGGCTGCTGGCTAATCCTAAGGCTCCGCCAGAGGCAAATATCGCAATATACAAACTTTTGCGTCGCACTGTCAACATCCCCATATGACTGACTGCTGCCGGATGAAAAGCCCCCGATCCAAAGCACGTTAACAAGTAGAGTAAGAATAGGAAAACCGGACCTTCGACATGAGGGAACAAGAGACTGCTGGAGGCAACAACGACTCCCACGCAAATTAAACTTTTGCGGTACCCTTTATCGCTGAGAGCGCCAAAGAAAACCTGCATTCCTTCGCCAATAAATGCACAAACGCCCGCGATTAAGCCGGCGAGAGCAAGGTCCATGTGAGCCATTGTTTTGTAGATCGGCCAAATTCCAATCATGACGTCGACAATTAAATGGGAGAGCCATAAAAAAGCAAGGGTGCCGTACAGATTGATTTTTGATGTCATGGATAATCTTATAAAAAGAATTAATGATGTTGCAAGAGATTATATCAAAAAAGGAGGTTTTTGAAAAGTAGAATATGCAATAAATTTTTTTATTTTAATACTAAAATGGAAGCTTAGAGTGGTTTTAATAATTTATTAGCGGGATTTGTGTTTTAATTTCTTTGTAATTTATAAATAATGTTTATTGATTATAGTCGCGGGTAAATGGTAAAATTGAAATAAATAAGTACTTAAACTTCTCTGGAGGAACTATGGGTTTTTCTAATCCTGCCGCGCCAGATCCGTTCAATTCCCATCAAATGGAAACCAATTTACGATTAAACAAACCCGAAGATGTGCAGAAGTTTATTCGCCAAAAAGGAAAAACTACACTAGGCACTGTCATTAACTGGTGTTCTACCGAAAAAAATCGTCTGTCTCACTTGATTCGCAATAAGGTTTGGGTGGGAAATAAGAGAGTAATGGAAGAAGTCAAAAAATATGGAGAATTTTCAAAAATTAAGCTTGACGATCAAAAAGATCAACCCATTACCCCAGAGATGGCAGAAACATCCAGAAGAATTACCGCCTTAGCTACTCTTTTTAATGGGACTGAATTAGAGGCAGATGTAGCTGAGGCGATGCATCTGGAGCAATGGAAGTATCAAGGGGAGGATGATTTAGGCTTAAGAACGCTTAAGCAGACTATTTCTAGCTTGAGCCAAGCTTTTCAAGATGGCGAATTAAAGCGCTCAGACCCTTCTATCGCGACCATTGAGCAAGACGTTTTGTTGGCTTTGCGCACGAATAAAAAATTCCATAAAAAAGTCTCCGCTTTGAAAGCTAGATTTCCTAAAGATTCGCCAGAGGCTAAAACACTTTCTTTTTTACTGCAGAAGGCTCATATCCAAACTAAACTTAATGCATTAGGACTTAACCCTGCCTTAGCAGATGCGGATTTAAAGTCCGTCAATCTTCTTTTCACTAGTCGTTTGATCTATAATATCGTGGGTTTTCAGAATACGACCGTCGGCGGAGCGCAAAATCACGCGCTTCGGCTCGATGCGCATCAACAGATTCAGATTAAAAAAGAAGGAAAATGGGTGGCTATTCCCGAACTTATGAAGGATCTAGAGATCGATAAGGGGACGAGCTTGACGGGCTTAGTAGAAAAAAAGAAACCGGGAGATCCGGATGATAAAATTCGCCAGCGGTGGAATTATTTTTCGCCAGATGGATTAGTCCCTGTAGACCGCTATCGGCACAAAGAGCTGTATCCGGTTGAAAAACTTTCCGGCCAAGATATGGCAGATTTGTTAGCCCATGCGCACGCCTTTGCACCAGATGGACAACTGGCGGTGCCTGATCCTGCCAAAACATGTGTGATTCAAATCTTCACGAATCCACGCAATTTAACAAGCCATGATGACAATTTCTTTTTGTCTCGTTTATCCGCTTCTCAGCCTGTTCATGCAGGGATTCGCATCATTAATGCCGATGGCAGTGTCTATTCTACGGGGTTAAGCGGTTTGCCCGAAGAACAACCTCTCAGAGAGGGCGCCGGGAACTTGCTGGTCACTGTGAATAGTGCTCCGGCAATCTTAGATTTCGAAGAGTTTAGGCCCCACGAGGGGCGTATTGTGACGAGTATTGCAGTTACTCCGGAAGTATTTAAAGAAACAATGGACACCCTTAACAAATACCGCGAAGACACCGTACGCTTCAATTTAGCTAGGCAAAACTGTGTCTTGCTGGCAACTGAGGTGTTAAAAAAAGCAGGAGTGGCAACGGCCAATCAACTCACCGTTGGAGAGCTGATGTCAGGTCTTATCCCTTCCCCCAAAAATATTAAATTAGTCGGAAAGCCATTGAAAGTGGTGGATCGTAAAGTCGGAAGTCTGAAGGAGAGGGTGATTGATAAGACCCCGCGTCCCCTTGTCAAAGCCAGCAAAATTCCTAGACGCGTCGTATGGTTTGTGCCTAATTCAATCAGTAAATTACTCCTTTTGGGCCTTGGTGGAAACCGTGGGACTGCCAAAAAGCAGTCACAAGGTGTGGAAACACTTGAAAATAGTGAAGAAATGGCAAACTTTAAGCATCTTTTTCCCTCTGCTAAAGAAGTTTTTAAAGATAATTCGATTGAACTCTATTACTCCTTGCCCCTGATTCAATGGCAGTTGCAGCAACAATCAACCGCTGTGCATCCCTATGATGGGAAACCGCAAATGGGAATTGTACCGCCTCAAGGAGAGGCTGCTGTGGAAGGGGAGAAACGCAAAAAGATATTTACTAAACGCTTTGTGACTAATTTTGAATGATTTTCACCAGTATAGACGCAGCGCTCCATCACAAATGAGCCCGTGTCCTTGCAAAGTGATCCTTTCATCTGTTGGAAGCAGGTTCTCAGCGGGGGCGATTTGATGAAGAAATAGCCCTTGTTGGACAATCATGCTTCCCACTTTGTAGGGGATATATTTTTTTTCTGTCTCCTCTTGGATTTTTTCGATTTCCTGCCGGGTTTGATTTTTTAAAGATTCGTAGTCTAGGTCCCAATAATTTAATCCGCCTCCATGACTGGGAAGCTTTAAGGAAAGCGTAAAGCTAATCGGGCGGGTCAAATCGATGCTTTGATAGGGCCAATGCCTTCGCTGGTATTGTAAATCAAAGTGACAGGCAGCCACGGGTGTTTCGAAAATGGGATGGGATTCAAAGATATGGAATCCAGGCAGGGCTAATTGTTCATCATATTTAATGATTTCACGTGTTGCATCTTTCAGTATTTCCGCTAAGCGTATATAAAGTTCGCGGAAATGCTCGAGCAGGAGGGGGTTCTTTTTTTTGACGAGGATGAAGTAATCCTCCTGATCATCAAGATAACTGGCGGCCCCTAACGTGTAAAAAGGGATATCAAATCCCATCCTCGATGTCCATTCTGTCTTCAGCCCATGGATCTTGCTGACAATGTTTTGACAAAAACCGGCATCAAAGCAGTCAATTTGCTTAAGAAAATAACTTTTAACCATTGGTTACAGCTTAACTGAAGGCGCTAAGGCTTGCTTGAGTCCAATGATTAAGGCTCCACCAAGAAAAATTCCCGGAGCTGAAATAAAAAATGCCAGCAGAGTTCCTGCCAGAATGAGATTCCTTGCGTTGCCATGGGAATCAATTTCATCTTTAATTGTTTTGAGAAATGCAATGATTTCATCCGCAAAATACAGTCCCGAAACAATCCCCACTAAAATGTCACCATAAAATGTGTTAAAGAAAATCCAGATAATACCCAGCAGGAGTAAAATGTAAGCTACGGTATCTCGTGAATTTTTTTTGGCGAAGTTGAAAAAACCTTCGGGTTTATCTTGTGGAGGGGATGAGGGAGCTTCTTGCGACGGATTTGGATTCGGCTCGGACTTGGAATTTGGGTCTGGAGGAGTATTCTCTGGCATATTTAAAACCTTTAGCTGAGCATGATTAATTTAAAATTTTTGTATAATCAATCAAGGGAATCTGCGCAATCATTTTTTGACTTTAAATTCTATTGCATTAATGTTATTGATATTCCAATATTAGGGCGGATGGATTTCCTCTCTTGTGGATTCTAGATAAAGGTTTTCTAATCGTCATAAAGGTTAAGTTAAACGGCATGATTAAAAGATGGATTTCATGGATTAACTTTGCTTTGGCTGCAGTTGGAACAGCTCTTCTTCTCATGTCACTTTGGTTTTTATTTTCTCGGCCTTCCGAGATTTTCCTTGGAAAAGTTCAAGAAGAAAAGACAACTTTGCCAAAGAGAGCCTTTGCATTGCCCGAAAATGCGTATGCTGAAATTGAAAAACAGTTGGAATTACAGTTTACGCCGCTGTCGATTCAATTGCCTGATTTGCGCCGTTTTTTGATTTATTACGGTAAAAATGGACGTCCGGACGCGAATCAAAAAGGTGTTTTGCTCCATTTCGGCTTAAATGGCATTAAAGAATCAGCTGCCGTCGCTGAAAATCAGAAACTGTATCTGATTTATGATCGGTCTTCTTCCCCGGGCAAATATATTTTCAGCCCAAATAATTCCCCCACACCTCTTTGGGTAGAGCCGCGTGTGAACGGTGATGAGGTGACAGTGCATGTGGGTATGTTGGATGAAAAAGGAAATCTTATTCAAGAACCTGCCTTAAATGCGCAATTTAATTTAAAAGGGCGCGAGTTTGTCCGTGCGGGCAGCAATTGGGAAATTGGTAACCAACGTGTAGATGGAACGCTTTTGGCGCGTCAAAAGACGCGATGGTTTGGCAAAGATAAATTTATGGAAAGACATGGGGGAGAGGAGTATCGCGACTTTATCGGCAAGGAAAGGCTCGATTTTGGCGAGGGCTCTGACATGTATTCTGTGTACGTTAGTCTGGGGGATACTCTAATTTGGGAAGGGAATCGCTGGAAAGTTGTCAAACCGGGCAAAGATTCTCTGGGGCATCCTTTGCTAGTGGTCAAACAAATTGACGATCGCCTGATGAAATTTGAACTGTGGGATGTAGAAGGAAGGGGAAGTATTGCTCTGAATCTTTTAAAATCGCTCGAACCTAAAGGAGTGCAGAACCTTACTAAAAATTTTAAATTTTTAGGCGCTCGCACACGCTCGCAATTTGTATTTGAAATAGATAACGAGAGAGTGTTATTAAGTCCATACGATTGGCTTTTGTATACAGATGGGAATTGGAAGAAACTTGCCACAGCTCAAGAAATCGATGATTATGTAGATCGAAAAACCATCGGTCCGCTTTTTGTATTTGATGGTATTAGGAAAATAGGGGATCAACAGGTTCTTTCGGGGGCCTTGTTTAACTCTACCAGAAGTGATTTGCAAGCGATCGAGCTTCCAGTCCAGCAATCAGGAGGCAGCCCTATTAAAGATGAGGCTAAAGGGACGGTTGAAGGGAATGCGCAACTTAAGCAAAATGCTGATGGGAAGCGACCTAATGAGCCAGTGAAAAAAGTTCAGGGAGCAAATGAATCTAAAGATAATGCGACTGAATAGCTTCAGATAAGAAATATGCACTTAGCAAGTGAGCAAATTATTATTTGCGCACTTCCTTACTATGAAACGGTGGAATGTGAAATTAAGTCATTATAAGTATTTTTTAATAATAGCCTTTGCACTCAATTTTTTGACTCTGGAAGGACAAACAATTGCCGAAAAAAAAGAAGGGATTGTTGGCGAAAGCGATCTTTCACCTAAAATGCAAAAATTTTTAGTGGAAGTGAATAAAGAACTCTTTGAATGGAACAGACTTTTGAATTCCTATTATAATGAAGCCTACAAGCTTTATGAAAAAGGAGCACCGGAGAGTAGTTTTCAAGCTTTGCTTACGCAAATTAACTCCATTAAAGAAAATATTCGGGATTTAGAAAATAGCTGGCGCGAACTTTCCACCCTCACCGAAGAATCCGCTGATGAATATGCGCTTTGGCACCAGCCTGAAACAACGATTGGCCAATTAGTCGTGGATTATGGTTCACCGGACTATGTCTATATCATGACCCCAGATATCTCTTCTATAAAACTGAGTGTTAATTCCAACATTCCTATTCCACGCTCTTCCTGGGGGGAAATGTTAGAGGTCATACTGAATTACAATGGTATTGGCATCAAGGTTCTCAATCCTTATTTAAGGCAATTATTTGTCGCTAAAGATGACCGATCGAATTTACAACTCATCACTAGCGACCGCTTTGATTTAGAATTAATGCCCAGCCAAGCACGTGTATGCTTTGTGCTATCTCCCCAACCCTCAGAAGTCAAACGAATCTGGTTTTTCTTAGATAAGTTTACCAATCCCAATAATACAATTCTGCAAATGATTGGACGCGACATTCTTATCATTGGACAGGTTTCGGAAGTTCAAGAACTCCTCAAAATTTATGATTTTGTGATTGCTAATCGCGGAGATAAAGAATACAAGGTTTTACCGCTCTTTCGCGTGGAAGCTGAAGACATGGCAAAAATCATCGGGACAATATTCGATCAATTGATCGAGACGCCAAAGGCAACTCCCACCCCTGCAGCTACAGGTAAGGGCAATATTCTTCCTCCAGCAAGACCTCAAATGACAGATTCCAGCGGTGGATCCAATGGCCTAAAAATCATTCCACTTTCCCATATTGCTCAAGCTGTCTTTTTAGTAGGAACGCAAGAAGAAATTGAAAAAGCGGAAACGATCATTAAAGAAGTCGAAAATCAAGTTGGCGATTCGCGTCGAAAAACCATTTATTGGTACACAACTAAACATTCTGACCCCAATGAACTGGCTGATATTCTTCAAAAAGTCTATGAATTGATGGTTCAGACGGGAACTGGCTATGAAGAAGAGCGTATGATGGCAGAAGAAGGGCCGATCCCTCCCGATATACCGCCTCTTTCTGGAGGCTTTGCCACCAATCAGCCTTACTATAATATCCCCACCCCTATGGCGCCGCGCCCGCTTGTTCCTCGCTTATATGATTATGGGTATTTCTTAGATGATACTTATCTGGTTGAGCCAAATCCTACGCGCCGTAGATGGGAAAGAGAGCGCCTTGAGAAAAATAACAACACCCGCACTAATTTCATTGTCGATGCCAAAACAGGCGCGATTGTGATGGTCGTTGAAGTGGACATATTGCCGAAGTTGAAAGATTTGATCAGAAAACTCGACGTGCCCAAAAGAATGGTGCAAATCGAGGTCTTGCTATTTGAAAAAAGACTCGATCGCAATAATCAATTTGGCTTGAACCTCTTACGCACCGGAAATGCAGCGACCAATACCCACAACACCTCCATTCAATGGAACAACATCAATCCTGTCGGTTCCACTGTAACACGTCCCGATAATGCCGGGGTGTTCGACTTCCTCATCAGTCGTACAAAAACAGCTAGCGGAATTCCTGCCTACGATTTTGCCTATCGTTTTCTGCTAACTCAGGACGATATCCAAATCAATGCGAGTCCTTCTGTTGTGGCTATGAATCAGACCCCTGCCTCAATCGAAATTTCAGAAGAGATCTCGGTGAGTACTGGGATATTTGAAATTCCCACCGAAGGGGCCGTAACGCTTAAAGATTCTTTCGCTAGAGCTCGCTACGGGATTAAAATTGAAATCATTCCTATTATTCATGTCCGAGAGGAAGAAGACGATCCGGAAGATCCTTTTGATTACGTGACCTTGCAGACCGATATTCTTTTCGAAACCATTCAACCTTCTGTGGATGCAAGTCGACCAGATGTGACCCGTAGGCACATCACAAATGAAGTGCGGATTCCTGATCAACAAACAGTGATTATCGGCGGGTTAAGACGCAAGAACATGAGCGACTCTAAGGAATCAATTCCTTACTTGGGGGAAATTCCTGGAATTGGTAAACTATTTAGTATTACGCAGTTAGCTGATTCAAGTGCCGAAATGTTTATTTTTATTACACCCAAAATAATTTCAGACCCGCAACAGGATTTCGACCGCATCCGTTGTGAAGAAATGCAACGTCGTCCAGGCGACATTCCTGCTTTCCTCTGTAAACTCAATGATGCGCATGAAAGGGAAAAAAATCGCCTCTTCCAGGGGTATCTGACTATGCTATTTGGTACGCCGCTCCCAAGATGCATTGACTATTGCCACCCTCTTGGGGAGTATGATGGACGTTAAAGAAAATGCAGGTCCAGAAATTCCACGCAAATCGGGGACACCTAAACCCCCTCTAGGGCCTCAAAAAGACCCTAATCGGGAGCTGGCTGAGCAGTTTAAACTCCCGATCTACATGGAACTCGCGCATTTAAAGCTTCCCAAAGAATATTACAAAAAAGTTCCTTATTCTTTCGCTAAAAAACACGTTGTGCTTCCCATTCAAGAAGAAAATGGAGTCATCCTTGTCGCTATTGCCGACCCCTTGAATTTAGAACCACTAGAAGAATTGCGCCTCATGCTAGATGTGGATGTTAAACCTGTTTATAGCCCCAAAGATGTCATTTTGGCGTCTATCAATGAGTTTTATAATCAGGAATTTGGTGCGGCTTCCCAATTAATTGCGAATTTAGCGGATCAATCGGAAGATGGCAGAGGTGAAGGGGAAGTTGAAGTTTACGATTTATTAGATGATTCGCAAGCCCAAGCCCCCATTGTCAAGTTATTGAATCTAATTTTAACCGAAGCTATTCAGCAAGGGGCTTCCGATATCCATTTTGAACCTTTGGAAGATGGACTGCGTGTGCGTTATCGAATTGATGGAATTCTCCAAAATCGCCATTCTCCTGCCCAAGAATTTCAAGCTCAGCTGCTAACGCGTGTGAAAGTGATGGCTAAGCTCGATATCGCTGAGCATCGCCTGCCCCAAGATGGCAGAATTAAACTGCGCATGGGGCGGCGCGAAATCGACTTCCGGGTCAGTACTGTTCCGGTAGGCTCCGGCGAAAGAATCGTTTTGCGTATTTTGGACAAGGGCAATGTCATCCTCGGACTGGATAAGATCGGCATGCTGCCTGTTGTCCTCGAAGAATTCAAACGCTTAATCGCGTTGCCTGAGGGGATTGTTCTAGTGACAGGTCCTACCGGAAGTGGTAAAACGACGACTTTGTACAGCGCGATTTTTGAGATGTATAGTGAAGAAACCAACATTATGACAATCGAAGATCCGGTGGAATACAACTTAAAAGGGATTGCTCAAATAGGTGTAAGGCATAAAATTAAGCTGGATTTTGCCACAGGCTTAAGGCATATCTTACGGCAGGATCCCGATGTGATCATGATTGGTGAGATCCGTGACGTAGAAACAGCTGAAATCGCCATCCAAGCCTCATTGACAGGGCATTTAGTTCTAAGTACTTTGCACACCAACGATGCCCCCTCTTCGATCACCCGGCTTGTCGATATGGGCATCGAACCCTACCTGTTGTCTTCAACGGTTGTAGGGATTTGTGCGCAGCGATTAGTGCGCAAAATCTGCCCCTCTTGTAAAACGGCCTATAAACCCACGGAAAGAGAATTAAGCAACCTTGGATTAAATCGCGAAGATCTTGTCGACGGCAATTTTTTTATTGGTGAAGGCTGTTCCGCCTGCTATGGATCTGGCTATCGCGGTCGCCACGGGCTTTATGAATTGATGCCGGTGACGAATGCCATTAAAAAGCAAATTGTGAAAAGTGCCGATTCAGTGGAGTTGCGGAATATCGCTTTAGAAACCGGCATGATTAGTTTATTAAGCCATGGCGCTGAGCTTGTCAAGCAGGGCGTTACAACTAGTGCAGAAGTTTTGAGAGTGGCTAGAGCTTTAGAAGATTAGGAGTAATCGTGCCTCTATACCAGTATCAAGCCTACGATCCCACGGGAAAAAAGAAAAGCGGCTATATAGAAGCCCAGGGAGAGCGCGATGCTAAAAATAGATTGCGTGAACAAGGTTTAATGATTTCCCACCTTTCTTTTAAAGAAGGAAAAAATTCAGGCAAAAATCTTAAAGGAAATGATCTTTCCACTTTTACCTTCCAACTCGCTCAACTTCTCAGTGCAGGTGTTCCACTCTATGAAGCTTTGACGGCTATCGAAGAGCAGTATCGCAATGAAAGCTACCATCCTATTATTTTGAGTTTATGCGATCAAATTAAATCAGGAACCTCTCTTTCAGAAGCCATGAGCAACTATCCAAACAGCTTTAATCAGCTATATTGCTCCATGGTTGAAGCTGGTGAATCTGTAGGGGCTCTCGATCAAGTTCTAGAAAAACTAAGTCTGCTCTTGAATAAACAGCAAAAACTGCGCAAAGAAATTCTGACAGCTCTCATCTACCCGGCTGTTTTGGCTAGCTTTGCTTTCCTGGTTATCTGCATGTTACTAGGATTCGTGGTTCCTTCCATTGAAAGTATTTTTGCGGAAAGACAATTAAATGGTTTTACCCAAGCCGTATTAAGTATCAGCCATATTTTCAGAGCTTACTGGTGGCTGTACATTCCCGTAATTGCACTCGCGGTATTTCTGACTTTTATCCGTTTAAGGACTCCTGCTGGGAAATTATGGCTCGAAAAAAAGTTGTTGAAGCTCCCTGTTTTGAGAACCTTAATTATTCAAGCGGCGGTCGCGCGTTTTTGCCGCACGATGGCCACGCTGCAGAATGGGGGATTGACAATGATCGATTCCTTGCGGATCGCGCGTGAAACCATGCGCAATGCAACCTTGGAAGAAGAAGTAAAACAGGCAGAGATCAAAATTGTAGAAGGCAGCTCCTTGAGTGCGCAATTGATGCAATCCAAGTATTTTCCGCAAATGGTTTCGCGGATGCTCGCGGTGGGGGAAGACTCAGGCAGCAGCGTGCTCATGATGAATAAAATAGCCGATATGTATGAAGATGAATTAGAAAAAACCTTAACCAGGTTAATGGCTCTGGCTCAACCCGTTATTTTGATTGTGATGGGAACGGTCATTGGAATGGTCATGATGGCCATTTTACTGCCATTAACAGATGTAAGTTCATTTGCGATGTAACCAAAGGTGGAAGAAATGCAATGTATTGTAAAAAAGAAAAGATATGTCACATTAATTGAAATCATGATTGTCATGTTTTTGATCGCATTGATCACAGGTGTGATTGCCTACAACTATCGTGGCGCCTTAGATCAAGGCAAAGTATTCAAAACCCAGGCCGGTATTGAGAGGCTTGAGACAATCCTTAACCTGCAAATTTCCGAACATCCTGAATATGCAGACGGCATAGAAAATAACTGGAAAGATGTCATTAAAACATCCCCGCTGGTTAAAGATCCTGCTGCTTTAAGTAAAGATGGATGGGGAGAGGAGTATAAGGTGACTGTGAGTGATGGAAACATTAAGGTGACCTCTGATAAATTAGAAAGCTATTTCAGAACCAATCCCTCAGCACGTAAATAAGCACTCATATGATTAGACGATTATCATTTTTTACATTAGTAGAGATTTTAATCGTCTTCTTAATTCTAAGTCTTGTGACCGCGGTTGTGGGGATTAATATTAGCAAGGCTTTAGAAGAGCAACGTTTTCGCACTGAGGTAGACATTGTTTTAGGGGAATTGCGTCTGGCACAGGATTTGATGCTCATTTTAAAGGCGGATGTGCAAGTGAAATTTGCGCAGGGTACTGAGGGGATCAACTATTCCATCGAAACTGAAAGCCAAACGACCAAAAATTGGGTCAATTCGCTCAAACGACCTCATCCCAAATTAAAAACCATCCGAGGAATTAGCTTTAAAGATGAACTGGATCTGCCAACTGTTCCCGGCGCTATTGTCATTCACTTTCTATCCAAAGGTTCTGTGATGAGCCGTGGTATTCTGCGCCTTTCCAACTCATCTGATGCCGTGAATGTGCCCAGCTGGGCGCAGGTGAAAGTTATTAATCTTTATGGCTATCCACATCCAATTGTCAGCACTACCCCATCAAAAAATGATCCGATCGATCTTCCTCAACTAGATGCCAGTGCAGATGCCGGGGTCACAAATTTTACTAGAAATGAAATTAGAAATTTAATCCCCCCTGGAGAAGATGAAGAAGGGGAAGAGGAATAGAGAGCATGCCTAAAAAAAGACACTTTCTTCTTTTAGAGGTTTTGATTGCATTCTCATTGATTGTTTTATGTGTTTTTCCTCTACTCGCTCCGCATGCTTTTATTTTAAGAAGCCAGGCGTTGTTTATTAAAAAAATAGAGCTCGATCATCTAGTGAATCTTTTATATGGACAGATCACCGAAAACCTCTATTTTAATAAAATTCCCTGGAAAGACATTGAAGAAGGAACCGTGTTTCCAATTACCGAAGAGATGATCACCGATATAGGATTTCCCTATCCTCGTTCTTATGAGGGGACTTATAGCCTTAAGGTGGCAAAAAGAAAACCTTCTAAGAAAGAGGACAAACCCGATCCCCCTTATATTCTTTATGTCCTCACTTTAAACCTGGCTTTCATCCCTTCCGGCACGCAAGGCGCCGCTTTGAATTATGCTTATGATATCTTTGTCGCCCGCAATCTTGCGGGAATTAATCCTTTGCCTGAGAGATAAGCATGATCCATTCCGTTTCATTGAAAAAAAGGTCCTTCGCGACGCTATTAGAAGTTTTAATAGCCCTCAGTTTAACGACCATTATTTTAACAACATTATCTTATTTTTATCTGCAAATTGACTCCTTAAATCGCGCCTCTGAACGGGTCCAGCTAGAAAGTTTCAAAAGGCGTTTTCTCCAGTACAGATTGACTCAAATCATGCCGAAAACGCTTAGTTTTAAGGGTAAAAATAGAGAGGGGCTTTCTTTCTTTTTCTCCACAACCTTTTCAGAAGGACTTTTCCTGCAAGGGACTGAAAGTTTGGTTTTTGCTTATGACAATTGTGTGAATTTGGATAGCACTTTCGCCGCTGAAGTATTGGCCAGATTATATGTTGACCTAGAAGGGCGCTTTTGTTTAGGCATTTGGCCTGCCCCTAAACGATGGCCGGCGGATGAAATGCCACCAATGAAGAAAGAAATTCTCTTTGAAGGTGTTGAGATGCTGAAGTTTCAATTTTTTATCCCCCCTGACAAAGGTGAATTAAAATTTTTGAAGAAGCCAAAAGCCTCTTCCCCGAAAGGACAGCAGCCGGGTAAAAAGCCTGTGGAAAAGCAACCTCCCTCAGTGCCCCTTCTAGAAGATTTAACAGCCGTAGAGCCTGGTCCAAAAGGCTCCTGGGTAGATGTTTGGCAAAAGGAGTATAATCAATCGCCGGCGATTGTGCGTATTATCTTAACTCCTAAAGGTAGCAAACAGCCGTTGATTTATGTTTTTCCTTTGCCGAATTGTCAACGTCCTATCATATACGACCAATAGGCGGCGCACATGAATGTCTTACTTTTTGTAATTAGTATGATTCTCTTAATGACTGCCATGACTTACTCACGCATTGAAAGTTATCGTGGATTTGCCCTCATGCAATCTCAGTTCGAATTTTATATGCGGAATTTGGAAAGAGCAGATTACAACAGCAGTGCATGGCAATGTTATCATGCGAACCCTGCAACTCAAAAAGAGCAGGAAGATAATGAAAAAGAAGAAAAGGCAACGGGTTCTGCTAAACTCAGTTTTAAAATTTTCGTTGATAAAAAGGAACGTGAAGCTAGCCAGCAAAGATATTTGCAATTTTCAATGATTGCTAAAAATTTGCTGAATGCGCTTTATGGGCATACGAAGTTTTTAAAAGAGGCTATAGCTAAAGATGAAGGGGTGATTGATCGTTTATTAGTGGCTATTGGAGATGAATCTGCCAAACTTACAGCCAAAGAAAAAATTTCGAGTTTGTGTGATTTATCCAGAATAAAATTTCAAGATGAAGATCTGCAATTCATCTTCTACAATATGCTGGAAGGCGGGGTTGAAATCCCGAAAGAAGAGCGCGGCACACTTAAATTGCAAAAAAGCTATCCTAAGTTGGGCAATTATCTGACCATGCAAAATAAAACCCAAATACGCGTTTACTTAGCTTCAAGGCCTCTTCTCCTGGCACTTTTCGGCGAAGAGGAAATTGTGGACGAGATCATCCAAAAACGCAAAGAACTATTCGCTGAAGTAGATAAACAAATTGATGCCATGCCTGTCGCAGAGGCTAAAGCCCAATTCCAAAATCAGTTTGAAGGGAGGCGCATCCACGGTCTTATTTCAGAAATGTTGGATTTTACGGTCTCTAAAACAAATCCCAGCGGATACGAATAAAGGAGAAGGTTCAAGTTCCAATTCATTCACAAAGTCTTACCGATGTGGAGAATTGGGCCTGGTGGCGCCATTTATTCTTGGCAAGCAGATATTAAGGTCTTCTTATAGTTCTCAATTGTTTCATTTAACTTTAAGTGAATCCAGCCTAAGTTAGCTTTTACGCAGGTTAGCACATGATTTGGTAAAGTGGAATCCGTTAATAGAAGGTTAGAGGCTAAAAGCGATTCTTGATACTTTTCCACCCAATAGGCACAAATCGAAAACTCCAATAGTAAGCCATAGTCATAGATCCAGTGCTCGACAAACAACGTATCAGAGGAGTCCTTGATATGTAAGCCCTGATTGGCAATTTCATAGCCTGCCTGATATTGCTCGTTTCTTCGATAATAATTAGCAAGGCGGTATAAAGGCTCCGCGCGGCTAGGGCGATAGAGATAGGCTTGTCTATAACCTTCGACAATAGTTTCTGGGTCTTTGTTTAACAACTCTTGTAGAAGAGCAATTTGCAGTTTCGACCAATAGATTTCTTGATCCCACCCCCCCATGGCGATTCTTTTGTGATAAGATGCGATAGCTTTTTCATACTCGCCGGCATCTTTATAGGTTTGGGCGAGATAAAAAGCATAGCGGGTATTATGCGGCTCTGTTTTCAAGGCATTTTCAAGCACTAGGATATCTTTTTGAAATTTTTGAGGATCCTTGGAACGGGCGCCATCTGTACGTACGAAATTAGTGAGCCCTATGATTGTGCCGCGAGTCGTAGCTTGAGGGCAATCGACAGCCTCGTGCAGTACTCCCGTCCATTTCCAATTTAAGTGATTGTTTATCAGTTGCACTCTGCCATATTTTGTCCCTGAGTATTCGGTCGTGATAAAATAAAAGTCTTTGTCGAGAGGGGGAAGCTTAAAATCTGGTGCCATGAGCAAAGTCTCATCAGCATCGATAAAAAGAAGGTAATCGGCCTTGCCACGTGCAAGTTCTAAGGCTTGGGTTCTATTATGTGCAAAGTCAATCCAAGGACGTTCATGCAATTCACCTGGAATGTCTTTCATAAACTCTTTAATGATCTCTTGTGTTCTATCATTTGAACCCGTATCTACAATCACCCAATAATCAATCAGTGGCTTCACAGACTCGAGACAACGGCAAATTACTTCCGCTTCATTTTTTACGATCATATTCAGACAAACCGTTTTTTTAGCTTGCTCAGCGATTAAAAAGGAATGCAGACTGAGGGATATCAGGAATAGGTATCGAAATGAAGCAGTAAACATTTTGTCCTCACAAGGCGTTTTTTTCTATATTTGCATGTAAATTATGCTTTTGCCCAAAATACAACAACAAAAAAATTTATTATTACTGCTTAAGCCATGCCCTTATATCACTTAGGGATAGCTTTAAGTGCCTAAGGCTCAAGATAAGGATTTGAGTTTGGCTGGGGTATACGCTGATACCAAGCAGCAAGTAACTGAGGGGTAGGGTAATGGAATTCTTGCGAAAGTTCAAAAGGGATTACAGGAGAAGGAAGATGCGTGATACTTTCCAATATTCTGCGATCCTGGGCTTGCAGCGAAGCTCTAACGCTTGTTGGACTTGCTTCCCCGGTCTCATTTTTCAATGGAGAAAAACACTCTTCACGCGGATATACCAGGGCCCTTAGGTGCTGGGCATAGGGTAGCAGATCAAAAATAAAAGTTTCAAACTTCCAAGCTTGAATTTTCTGGGACGAAATCCTGTGATTTTCTCGGCTAAGGCTAGAAGCGGTTTTCAAATTAGCATGAAGCGGAAGTTTTGTCTGAGATGTGGTTGCTTGACGAATAAAATTCATTGAAAAGCAAAAAAGACTAATATTCGCGTAACGATGTTTAAAGTGACCATCTGGCAGTCGTGCCTCTCGCTCCTCCAGGGGAAATTCTGTATATTCAATGACCTTCGCTTTGCCTGTTTCATTAACCAAGATCCCCACTTTTTCATCCGCCTGCTGCCTTGCGATACATTTAATCGTAATCTCTGAAGGCGAAGTCGCATGGAAGCCGATTAATTCAGCATCAAAGGGGTCTGTTAATGGATTATCTATTAATACATAGTTTAGAAATTCAATGCCTTTTTCAGACCACCGCTGCCAAATGCCGTTCTGCACAAAACTCGTTAAGGACATGCCATTTCCGTTCGGACCCATGGCAATTTGATCGAGTTTCTCTAAAAAAAGGGTTCCTTGCTGATTTAAAAAGGGAAGCATTTCCTGCGGGTAGAAAAAAATATGCTCGGGAGAGAGGCCAAAATTGTCATGCTGTTTGAAAAAGGCTAAAGTTTGCTCATGATTTAGGGGAGATGTCATAATCGCTAGTGGAGGGATCTTGCCGGTTTGTTTTCCTGAGGCTTTGGCTTTTTCGACCAAAAGTTGAAATAAACTCTTATGCTTAATTACCGATATGGGGTACATCCCTTTTGGGCCCGCCATGTTTAAACGTGTTCCTTGCCCCCCTGCGACGACAAGGCAGCCTACTTTACCTTCAGCCAGTAATTTCTCTCCCAGCTTTTTGTTTCTAAGATTTCCGCTGGTCTCACACTGACTAAAAGGCTCAAAAGTCAGAGGCGGGACTTTGGCTAATGGACTTTTGATGAGTTGTTTTTGACTCAGAATTGTAGGGACATCAAGATTATGAATTTGCCGAGCTAACTTATCTTGAGAATTTTCCGATAGGAGATCCCAATAATGCAGGAGATGTTCTTCTCCGATCAAGGAGAGTTTATTTTTTAAAAGTAAAATATCGATGGGCATGTCACAACATCTGAATTAAAATAGACGGTCTGATTAAAGTTAAGCATACGACTGCTTTTTGCTAATGTCAATTGCAACTTTTTGGGTTGCTTATCGTTAAAGTCTTAGTAAATCAAGTTTTAAAGATTTATTTGCTAATTAATTGGTTTTTAAGTCGCTCTGTAATTTTTTTATTTAAAAATCTTAAATTTGATATTAATATCATTAATATTATATATAAAAATTAATAGGTTCTCAAAGGGGGAGTGTATGAAAAAAATTATCATGAGTCTTTTAGTTTTAAGTTCCGCAGGCACTCTTCATGGTTTTGATGAGGTCTGCGAGTCATCTGAGACATCTGATTTTAACTATACTTCCCAACGAGCGACTTGTTTTCCCGGCCGTGTCTATGCCTTACGTCGTTTTGATTCTGAAGGTGAAATTAATTATACAGATACTTCTTGGCCAAGTAAACTTGAGGATTCATTCTATGATAATTTAACTCATTAAATCATAGAGTTTTTCAATCTATTTTTAGCTAAGTGCTCCATTTTCGTTAGAGACACATTTTGAGCAAGAAATAGGCATTGGTATTAATCCAATTCAACAGAATGTTGCTTTATTTCTTTTTTTTTATTAATCTTAGTGGTTTAAATCATCATGATTTGTGATTAACGAGAAAAGAATGGGCAGAGCTAAACACTCTCAACATGCCGAATTAGGTATAGTTGAGTTTTCCAAAAAAGGAAATGGGATCGGTTTCATCAAACAAAATGAAAAACTTCTACCCGTTGAGGTGCCTTTCACAATTCCAGGAGACCATATCCAAGCTTCTGTACAATTTAAAAGACGAAAAGCTTCAGCTCAACTCGTTGAAATCTCGACCCCCTCGCCAATGCGTATTGCTCCCAAGTGCAGCCATTTTGGAATTTGCGGTGGATGTCGATGGCAGCAGCTTTCCTACGAAGAACAATTAAGGCTAAAAGAACAAAAAATTAATGGGTTATTTTCAAGTCATCTGAAGGCCACGAAGTCGATACTCCCCATTATCGCGTGTGAAGATCCCTGGCAATACCGCAATAAAATGGAATTTACCTTTTCCAGCGACCTTTCCCAAAATAAATTTTTAGGGTTGATCATGGATTCCAGCCGGGGAAAGGTCATCAATTTATCTGAATGCCATCTGACTAATCCTTGGTTTATTGATCTCCTAAATGCAACCAGAGAATGGTGGTCAGGCTCAACTTTAGATGCCTATCATCATTATCGCAATACAGGTTCTCTGCGTACGTTAACCGCCAGAGAAGGGCAGCGTACGGGTGATCGCATGGTAATCCTCACTGTATCTGGCAATCCAGACTATGCTCTGAGTAAAGCTGATCTTGAACAATTTGTGTCGACGCTGCGGAATGCGATAGAACCGCACAATCAAGCAGGCAAACTCAGTATCTTTCTGCGCATTCAACAATTAGCAAAAGGCATGGCGACTCAATTTTATGAGATGCTCTTATATGGACCCGATAAAATTAGAGAGAACTTATTTATTCAAAATGTTTCTGGAGAGCCGGCGACAGAATTAGAATTCAAAATTAGCCCAGCCGCTTTTTTTCAACCAAATACGCGCCAGTCTGAACGCCTCTATTCTTTGGCTATTCAATTGGCATCAATTTCTCATTTAGATGTCGTCTACGATCTTTATTGCGGGACTGGGACTTTGAGCATTTGCTTAGCTAAAAAGGCTAAAATGGTGCTTGGAATTGAAATTTGTCCTGAAGCTGTTTTAGATGCGGAAGCCAATGCTGTGCAAAATACTTGTGCAAATGTACGTTTTTTGTGTGGAACGGTACATGAGCAACTGGTTAAAATTGCTGAAGAAAATTTATACCCTTCGCCAGATTTGGTGGTTGTAGACCCTCCTCGTGCTGGTCTTGATCCTCACACCATAAACCAACTCGTTAAATTAAACCCAAAAAAAATATTGTACATTTCTTGCAATCCTGTATCCCAGGAAGAAAATGTAAAAGATCTAATTGCTCATGGATACTCTCTCGATGTTGTTCAGCCAGTGGATCAGTTTCCACATACCGTGCATATCGAAAATATTGTTGTATTAGCAAGAGTCGACAATTAGACAGGTGTTCAAAAGAAAAGAACAATTGATTTGTGAGTCATTTTGATGTGTGTCTTTTCTTTTTATCAATACTTAGCAGATAGAATTAGGAATTATTTATGTCATCATTAAATTTTACTGTTCATAAAACTGAAGCCTCTACGCAAGCTCGTTTAGGAACGTTAAAAACAACTCACGGAATTATTGAGACGCCTGTTTTTATGCCAGTTGGCACGCGTGCAGCTGTGAAAACGCTGACAAATCAGCAGTTGTTGGATATTGGAGCTCAAATTATTTTAGGAAATACTTACCACTTGATGCTTCGGCCTAACATGGATATTATGCGCAAAGCAGGGGGCTTGCATAAATTTATGAATTGGGACCATCCTATTTTAACCGATTCAGGAGGGTTTCAGGTATTTTCGTTAGCCAGTCTCAATCAAGTTACCAATGAAGGGGTCTATTTTCAGTCCCATATTGATGGAACCCAGTTATTTTTAGGCCCAAATGAGAGCATGGATATTCAAAAAGTCTTAGGCGCAGACATTGTCATGGCTTTTGATCAATGCTCGCCATACCCCTGTGAAAGAGCCCAGATGGAGCTTGCCTTACAGCGGACGCATGACTGGGCAAAAACCTGTCGCAATTTTGAATTACAAGCACACCAGAGTCTGTTTGGAATAGTTCAAGGCGGCGTTTACCCTGATCTTAGAGTGCGCTCGGCTCAAGTTCTTAGCGACATGAACTTCGATGGCTATGCCATTGGTGGTTTGGCAGTAGGCGAACCTTCTGAGACAATGAATGAAATGATCGAACAGACAATCCCTCATTTATCAGCACTGAAACCGCGATATCTTATGGGTGTGGGCACTCCCCGGAATATTATCGAAGCTGTCATGCGTGGTATCGATATGTTTGACTGTGTGATGCCGACACGAAATGCGCGCAATGGAACCGCGTTCACCTGGGGCGGTAAGATCACGATCAAGGCGGGTCGCTATGCGGAAGATTTTTCTCCGCTCGATCCAGAGCTAGACTGCTATGCATCAAAATTTTCGAAGGCCTATATCAGGCATTTGTTAAACGTCGATGAGATCACTGGCCTTACTCTTGTTTCTATGCAAAATTTAGCATTTTATCTTGATTTCATGGCACAATTGCGCCAAGCTATCAAAAATGATAAATTAAATGATTATTATCAAAAAATTTGCGCGGTCTACCCCATCTAAACTTAAGGATTGTCTTTTATGAAAAAACTTCTTTACTTTTTGATTTGTGCACAAACTTTCTATTTTGGAAATGGACTTTCGGCAGCTGGAGAAGACGCCCCTCCCGGCAGAGATCAGAGTTTTTGGCAGACCTTTGTGATGATCGGCGTCCTGCTATTGTGCTTTTATGTCATTTTATGGAGACCTGAGCAGAAGCGTCGCAAAGCAATGGAAGAGCAACGGAATTCCTTGAAGAAAGGAGACCGTGTCACGGCAATGGGAATTATTGGCACTATCGATAAAATTGAAGATCAAACTGTGATCTTGAAAATGGTTGATGGTTCCAAAATTGAAGTGATAAAGGCTGCGATCACTGAAGTTTTAAACTCTAGCGAGACAACTAACGAGTCTCAGCAATAAATCGTTAGATGTGTTTAAGGGCTGCTGTAATGAGTGTGGCTAAATCTAGTTCATGCGGGTTTTCATCCAATGTTTTTTTGAGAGCCTGCTTAGCGCTTGTTTGATTATAGCCTAAGTTGGTGAGCGCACTCATTGCATCGGCAATTTTTTGCCTTCCCTCTGGAATGGCCAGAGACTCTAATCCTGCACAAGGATGTGCCTTAAGCAATTTATCCTTCAGTTCGACAATTAATCTTTCGGCTGTTTTTTTCCCCACTCCTGGGACCTTAGATAAAGTCAAAATATCCTGCTGTTGGATGGCTATTTGAAGCTGCGCCAAGGGCAAACACCCTACCAAGGCTAAGGCTGTTTTAGGGCCTACTCCTGCTACCGAGAGAAACGTTTCGAAAAGATCCCGTTCGTCAGCGGTAATAAATCCATATAATGTCTGGGATTGTTCTCGAATTACAAATGAAATAAATATTTTTAGTTTCTGGCCGGGCTGTGCAAGTTTACTGAAGGTGCTCATGGGAATCGCAATTTTATACCCAATGCCACCCGTTTCTAAAATGAGGGATGAGGGGGAGGCATTGATTAAGATGCCGGTGAAGTAATCGTACATGGTGTGCCTTTAGAGTTCAACAAACGCCTGTTTGTTCTTGTATGAGTAAATATAACATAAAGTTAATGCTAGCGCATCTGCAGCGTCGGAAGGGGGGAGTTTGCCGAGCTTAAATTGATTCTGAATCATGGCTTGCACTTGATATTTGCTGGCGTGGCCATATCCCACTGAGGCTAATTTAACTTGAGTTGGGGAATATTCGTATATAGGGATATCCTGCTTGCGTGCTGCAATAATAGCCGACCCGCGGGCCATGCCCACCTTGATTCCGATTTGGGGGTTGATTGGACTGGCAAATTGTGTTTCCATGGCCGCGATTTGCACTTGATATTTGGCTAAGAGTTCCGTCAAGCTGTCATAAATGATGAGATAACGGTCGCTGAGCTTCAACGTTGGAGGAGGGCGGATACATCCATAGTCGATGGCATGAAAGAGGACTCCGTCAAAATAAATGATGCCATAACCTGTGACACGGGTTCCAGGATCGATACCGATAATGATCACGCGAAGAACCCTTTAATCGAAAAAAGTTTGTTTGTGTTTAGGCGTATGCGAACTCCAGTCAAAAAGAGAGGCTTGCTCTTCTGAAGGTGCAGGTGCTTGTTCAGGCATGGAAGGAGAGCCCGCAGAGCTGGCTTGCAGAGGGGCGATTAAAGCCCCCATATTTTTTAAGAAAGCTTGCATTTGATTATGCTTTAATTCCATTTCTTTGAGCTCTTCAGCACGGGCTTCGGCTTTGTGTAATTTTTCCGAAACTTCCTGATGCTGCTTCTCCCATTTTTTTATTTGCTCTTGCAGATGTCTTTCAGTCTCATGCTGGGTTTCAAGATTTTTATTCACTTCAGAGAGTTGAGATTCGTATTGCAAGTGAATTTCTTCCATCTCGTGAAGGTGTAGTTTTTGCTCTTCATACCGCTCTTGGTAAAGTGCGATTTCTTTCACTTTCTTGGCAAGGTGGACATGGGCTGTTTTTAAATTCATCTCGAGCTCTTCTGCTCGTTCTTTTTCATTCGCCAGAGACGTGATGTTTTGCTGGAGTTCTTCTAGCTGTAGGGATTGTGCATCAATGAGGCTTTGTTTATTTTGAAGCGCTGTTTGCAGTTCTTGCACCTGCTGTTCATAAGTTGCTTTTAAGTCTTTACTTTCTTGCTGCACTTCTTTAAAAGCAGCTTGGAGAGTTTTTTCTTGGGAAGACATGGCTTGTAAGCCTACTTCAAGGGCTGCCTCATTCTTTTTAGTCGTTTCAAGATTTTTCCGCAGCTCTTCCATCGTGCGATGCGCTTTAGTGAGTTCATCTTGCAGTGTCTGGGCTAAATTTTGGTGCTTTTTCAGCTCTTGCTGCGCAAGGGTCAGATCGGATCTTTGACTTTCCAAAAGAGCAATATGTTCTTTTAATTTAGCAAACTGCACACCTAAAGCTTGTGCTTCGTTTAAAGCATCTGTCTTTTCTTCTTGTGTATCTACCAATAAAACTTGCAAGTGCGCATTTTCTTCTCTGGAAGCCGCTAACTGGTCTGAGAGTTTCCCAAGCTCTTCTTGAGCACTTTTAAAATCTTCTTGCAGTTGATTTGCTTCCAAATGGGCTTCTTCCAAACGTTCTCTTAAAAATTGAATCACGCGACCAAGCTGTTCAGCATGTTTTTGACTTTCAGCTAGACGGTCATCGGTAAATTTTTTTTCTTCTTGCGCGATCAATGAAAGTTGGATTTCTTTGCTTAAATGCTCTTCTAAATTTTCTTTTTTTGAAATTAGTTGCTTTATATGATTGCTGGACTGTTGTGTGGAACGCAGTTGCTCATCTTTTTCTTGAAGGCTGGCGGTCAGTTTTTCGATTTGAGATTGCTGTTTGACGCACTGTTGTAAGAGGTTTTTATAGGCATCAGAAGCAGGGGAAGGAGTCTCGGCATGACTTGTCGCATGTTGTCGTAACTTCTGGTTCTCTTCTTCCAGCAATGAAAAACTCTCTTCATAGTGTTCTAACTGCTGAAGCGTCAGAAGTATTTCTTGTTGAGCTTTATTTTTTTCTTCCTGGCTTTGAGTTGCGATTTGTTGCAGGGAGTTTTGCTGTGCTTGTAAAGCCGCGATCTCTTCTTCCAGGGAGGCGATATACTGTTGGGCTTGAAGGAGAGCTTGATGCGTGTTTTGCTCTAAGTCTTTCACTTGTTGTTTGTGCAGTGAAAGATCCTCCAGGATAGTTTTCAGTTCTTCCTCTGTGTATGTTTTGTTATTCAACTTTCGACTCCATGTGATGGTCTACGACTTATTTGAAAGATAAGGATTTATGCATAGAAGATCAATCGAAAACAAGAGGTTATTGATTTAAATGCAAAAACAAAAACATGTGAATATTGGGTGTGCTTGTTTTTTTAATCAAACAAAAACTTTTTTCTTCCCACAATGAGTAGTTAACATTCGTTTTGGATAAGCTTTTTGTGAACCTGCGCGCACAGAAATTCTTATCATATCCCGCATTAGTTAGAGACAGTTGTTGGATTTGATGGATTTTGCTAAACTCACCTCTCTTTGGCAAAAAGTGAGTCAAATAAAACAACCCAGGAACACCATGGAAGTAATCGATTCTCAATGGCCTTCTGAAACCCCGCGTAATATCATCGTCCGGATGCCTAATTGGCTTGGCGACCTAGTGATGGCTACGCCAGTTCTTGCCGATTTGCGCACGCAATGGCCGGCCAGCAAAATTACCGCAATGTGTCAAGCGAACGTGGCTTCTCTATTAACCTGCGATCCTAATATTGATGAAATTTTCAGTTACCATCGTCCCAGTGGTTGGATTCATCGCAGCCAACATTTTGCGATTATTGAGCGGTTACGTCAAGGAGAATATGACTTAGGGGTTTTGTTGACTAATTCTTTTTCATCGGCATGGTGGTTTTGGCGCGGATGGGTGAAGAATCGGATTGGATATGAGGCAAATATACGCGGTTTTCTTCTTCAGAAAGCCGTTCCTTATCCCGAAAATAAAGAAACACAACATCAAGTCATCACCTATAAAATGTTGTTAGAGCCTATGGGGATACCGCTTTCGACAACCCCGCCACGATTATATATCTCTGAGGAAGAGAGACATGAAGCTTGGCAGATCCTGCAGCGCAGCGGCGTTGATCCCACTGAAAGTACCCTTGTAGGAATTAACCCTGGGGCCGCTTATGGCTCTGCTAAATGTTGGCTTCCTGAGCGTTTTATTGAAGTGACTCAGCAGTTATTGAATGATCCTAAAGTCGTGGTCCTATATTTTGGAGATCAGGCGGGAGCTCCCTTAGTGAATCAAATCTGTCATCATTTACCGAGCCGGGTGATCAATCTCGCAGGTAAAACTTCTATTCGGGAGCTGATGGCGCTTATTCAGAAATGCCAGGTAGTGTTGACTAATGATAGCGGCCCGATGCATATTGCAGCAGCTCTTGGAACTCCGCTTGTGGCTCTATTTGGCTCTACGAATGCTATTAAAACCGGCCCAAATCCCATAGGGCAAGTGATCCAGAAAAAAGTTGAATGCTCGCCCTGCTATAAACGTGTATGTCCCATTGATTTTCGCTGTATGAAAGGAATCAGTGTGAATGAAGTTTTTCATGCAATGAGACAAGCCATTGAAAAACAATAATTCATTGCATTTTGATCTGGATGTTAAAGCGTTGCACCGATGGTTTTTAACCAATAAAAGAGATCTGCCTTGGCGCTCACATCCTGAGCCTTATGCGGTTTGGATTTCTGAAGTGATGCTACAGCAGACACAGGTGGCAGTAGTAATTCCTTTTTTTGAACGATGGATGAAGCTATTTCCCACTGTACATGCACTTTCAGAAGCGACCTTGGACCAGGTCATCAAAGCCTGGGAAGGTTTAGGGTATTATTCACGGGCGCGTCATTTACATGAAGCGGCGCATTATATGATGGAAAACTTCCAAGGAAGATTTCCTTCCAGTGAAATCGAGTTAAAGAAAATTAAGGGCTTAGGCCCTTATACCATTGGGGCAATTTTAAGTTTTGCCTTTCATCACAAAATGCCGGCAGTAGATGGAAATGTGATGCGTGTGCTTACCCGGTATTTTTGGATTCCTGATGACATTAGCCAATCTAAAACGCAGCAGTTTTTGCGAAAGGTTGCAGCTGAAATTTTGCCTGAAGAGGATCATTGGGTAACCAATGAAGCACTCATTGAGTTGGGGGCAACAGTGTGTAAGAAAACTCCCGTTTGCAGCAGTTGCCCACTGCGTGCTTCATGCGCAGGCTATGCCAAAGGGCGAAGTGCCGAACTTCCTTATAAATCTCTTAAAATGAAGTCTCAAAAACTGTGGCGCGCCGTTCCGGTTATTTTATGCGATCAAAAAGTTTTAGTTAAAAGAGGAGAAAAAGGCAAGGTGATGTCTGACCTCTATGAATTTCCCTTCTTTGAAGTTGCCGGTCAGATCCCATTAGAAGAAGTCCAAAGGTTAATTTTGGATCAACTAAGCCTTCATGTCATCCACCAGAAGTCTTTAGAGCCTGTGAAGCATGGTTTTACCTGCTATCAAGCCACTTTGTTTCCGGAGATGTTTCGGACCCTCGCTCCTTTAGAAGTGGAGGGATATACGTGGATCGACATCCAGGTTTTGCAAAAATTAGCTTTATCCTCTGGGCATCGTCAAATCTTCCAAAAAATCTTATTAAAGCCCGATTCTTAAAGGCACAAACAGAATCTGCCACTTGTCCTCTTCAACAAGGAGAAACCACAGAGAGGCACAGCGTTTTTTAGGAAGAGATGTTGAGGATCGCTTCTAAAAAGCTTGTGAAAGGCATTCAACGCAAAGACGTAAACGCCGCAAAGAGGGTGCATTGGCCAGTGTCATATGAGAAAAAATCGCTCAAGAAATATTCAGAAACAACTTCATGAATTTCTCTGTGTCTCTGTCCCCCTTTGGTTTCCCTTGTTCAAGGGGGCAGGCCCAGATTCCTCTTTGCGATCCCTTTGTTTCTTTTGAATCGCAATCTTCAAAGACTAAGAACCCTTTTTTCTTCTGAAAAGTGTATGTGCAGGGCTAGACTCTCCTGATGGGATGACTTGCTTCATCATGCCTAGGTAGGTCTTGAAATGTTTTTCAATGGTTTTTTGACTTTTCGGATGTTTTTGAAGTTGTTGGATTTTTAATTTGACAATAGCTTTTTCGGCTTTATCTTTCTCATTTGGGAGAAGGCTGTGCTGATTGATGAGGCAATATTTTGCAATGGCTTTAGCAAGTACATCTGAGGGAATGGTAGGTTCTCTTTTCAGGAAACTGTTTAATGCCTTCATTAGGCGGCCTTGCCTCACGATCGAGCTGGAAGTGAAGCTTTTTTTTGGATGATCAAGGGATTTTCGATTGGCCATCTCTATGAGTTGATCTAGCTTATCATGAAAAATATTTGGGACTGCTTCCGGAACCTTATAATTTAAATCTAAGCTAGCCATCTTAATTCTCCATAGTTAATTATAATTGAGAAAAAATTAAGCATCTTTGATTCTAATTTAACATATTAAGATATTTTTTAATAATTAATTAGATATTTTCTCCCGCTTTTGCCAGTAATCAAGGCCATAGTCGAGAGTCAGTTGGGTGTTTTTGGGAATGGGTTGCTGATTCATTACCACCAGGTGTAAAAGGCGGCGATTCAGGACCCATACGGGGGTAAGGTTCGGCTGGTCACTATGATTGATAAAACGCAGAGCATTCCCCCCATTTAAGGCGTCAATTACGAAATAATTCCAGGAAAAGAAACGCGTCGGATATTTAACGCAGTAGGCATTAAGATCGGGTTGGTTGCGGCAGACTCGTCTGACTTCTCCTGTATATTCGCCGATAAGTGTTTGAGATGCAATGCTTTCAGTTGTAAATAAGCCATATTCAAGTGTAGAGTCGATCCATTGGATGGCAAGGCTGGGATGAGTGTCCACGTGAATTTGGCGTTGGAAAATCCGCTCTGCCAAGAGGTTTTTTTCTAATAAATATGGATAACTGAGGGGGACATTTTGCAAGGTTTCATTTAAGGCGGCATAACATGAAAATTTTAAACTGGAATAGAGAGAGATTTTAAATTGTTTTTCAAATTCCTGGGCGGTTAATTTGACAAAATGGGTGGAATTTTTGAGAAAAACTCTGGTTCTTAGTGGTTTATGTGGGTTAAGCAGCTGGATTGCTTCCTTGAAACCGAGTAACTCCGCTAATTCTAAAGAATTGAACCCCAGATGATTAGGTTTTTGCCATCCTTCAGGATGTTGCCTCAATAAGCTTAATAGAGTCGCAAGGTCATGCTGAATGACGGCTTGATGAAAGGGGGTTTCATGAGAAGAAAAAGGCACAGAAATCCTTGGACAAATAAAAGGGAGGCAAATGCCTCCCTACCATTTAAATCATCGCTCGTTGTCGATTTTTATCTAGCGCCGGCTCTTCTAGTAGGAAGTTTTGCGGTTGGTCTTTTAAAAGACATCGGACGAGGCTTCGTTGCTGTTTTGCGTGATTTAGCTGCTGTTTTAGATGCTGCTTGAGCTTTAGGCTTGGCAGATTTAGATGCAGGAGCTTTGTGTGCTGGAGCCTTGTGAGCTTTTGCTTTGGCAGCTTTTGGGGCTGCTTTCTTCGTACGACCTTTCGTTGTCTTCTCAGATTGGATCGATTCTTTGCGATACTGTTTAGCTACTTTTTCAAGCTTTACAGTGCCAGTACGAACGCGCTGGGAAGCAGCTTTGTTGCCGCCGTCAGCTTTTTCTAAGTCTTCTACGATATTCGTAAGAAGATTCTTCATATGTTTAATAGTCTCTTTCAACGCCATGCGGATTCTCCTCCTTAAATTTAGAGTTCATGACAATTAACTGAATATTTACTTTTGGATATATTGTGCAACATTTTTTTTACTTAAGTAAAAATTTCGATGCCAAAAAAACCATTAAAAGGGGTTTTTTTTTGTTTTTTTTCTTTTCGAAAAAATCTCAAGATTGTGCTAGAAGGCATTTTTCTTAAGAAATTAAGCAAGTCAAAAAAAACATCTAAAAAGAATACATTTTTTCTGACAATTTCTAAAAATATAGATTTTGTCGCGAAAAGTTAGTGAATTCAGGAAAACTTATGGCAAAATTGCTGTTGGCAAAAACTGACCCTAAGAATATTACTTAGACCCCTTTTCTCCTTCAACTTAGCGAATTCAAACATTTAAATCCAATTTTCTTCTTACTTTTTGTAAAAGAGGATTTCTTTATTCTGAATTCTCAATCGTGTATTCTCTTAATAAAATCTACAATAGGACACCTGTGAAGGGGAGAATGATGCGCATAATTACACTCAAACAACTCGCAAAATTCATGACCACCTTCACTTTTTTCAAAGTGATGGTATCCTCCATCTGCATGCATATAACGGGGGGGGGCGCCCGTCAATTTAAAACATCTATGTTGGCGAAATTTGCTTGCTTCCGATGGCTTGGATATCTTTTTTTGATGCTTGCACCCCAGTATTTAGCTAGTATTGAAGGGACATCCACCCTATTTTTCCCGGTCTTGGAGTTAGAGCCTTCTCACCATTCGGAGCAAAAAGTTAAAGCCGATGATTTTTTTGCGGCGACGTTGTTTGCTCCTGCAATTCCTTTTTATCAAATAATGTGGCGTGACGGAAAGCTTTCATCGGATTCAGAAGCTTGCTTAGAGGATAGTACTCCCCTCAGACTAGCTTACTGTTATGCTTGTGAAGAAAAGTTTGCAGAAGCCTTAATGGTTTTGGATGAGTATTTCTTCTTAAAAAAAAGAAGGCAGGAAGTACCCCTGCTGCAAGCCTGGTTTTTTCAGGGGCTTATATACCAAGCCTTGCAAAACTGGGAAAAAGCGCAAGAAGTATTTTATGCCATTCTTGCGGAAAGCCGTTTCGAAAACTCACCTACTAGCGAAGAAGTTCAATTCGCCCTGGGTGTGACCTATTTCTTAGCTGGAAAGCACAGTGAGGCGAACAAGCTATTTCAAGCGTTAAGCCTAAGTTGTGCAGAGCCCATCCTTCGTGGGGCTAGCCGTCTCTATCTTGTTAGAATGGCTCTGATCCATCATGAATATGCACAGGCCCAAACATTGATGATTCAGGCAGAAGCTGATATTCAAGGTGACCTATGCTTAGTAAAAGAATGCCTGTATTTGCGAGGGGAGCTGGCTTATCTGGAAAAGGCGTATTTGCAAGCGGCTTCTTATTTCCAGAAAGCGGTGCCAGTGGATCCTAAAAAATGGACAAAGTGGTCGCTTCACGCTCTTTATCATTTAGGATGGAGCTATTTGAAAGCAGCCAACGATCTTTCGCTAGCTGTAGTTCTCAGGCAAAAGTATTTTGATCTGGCCGAAGAGAGTTTTAAAAAGTTAGTCAATGAAGAACGCGCCTATTTAGCTCTAGGCCAGTGCTATCTGTCCAAAGCATCAGCTTTGAACGATGCTTCATTTTATCAAAAAGCCGAGGAGCTGCTTTCATGCACAGAGCTTTTTATATCGAGCGAAGCCCAGATGCAGGCGCTCCTTTTGCGGGCTGAAGCTGCTCCGACATTTTCGGCTAGGGATAAGCTTTACAGTGAACTCACTCTGGACAGGGATTCTCAAAGTGCCTTGATTTCCCGAAGCTGGTATTTAAAGGGAATTAATTCATTTGACTACGCTTCTTCGCTTTTTAAAGAAAATAGAATTCAAGAGTCCATTAGCTTTTTTCAAAAGGCAGCCAGCGAACTCAAGCAAGCTTTTCATTTGATGAAAGACTTTGAGAAAAAACGCGCGGCCTCAGCGCTTAAGCTTTATGCACAGGCTTGTTATTTTCAGAATCAGCCCGAAGCTCGAATGGAGGCTTTTAGAGCTTGTGAAAATTTAATCCACACATATGCTGATCTTTTCCAAGAAATGGACCAACCTGCCGAAGTTTATTATTTGCGAGGTTTGTTTGCAGCCCAAATTTCTAGATTAGATCATCAAGAAGAGTTTAATACAGCTGCCATAGCTTCTCTAAGCGAAAATCTTAGCTTGTTCTCTGAAAATAGCTATGCAGATGCAGCGCGCTATTTGCTCGGCTTTTTGTATCAGGAGAAAAAAGAATATGGCAAGGCTCGGGAGTATTTTACCTTTTTGGTTGAGCAATGCCCAAATTCTAAGTATGCGGGGGAAGCCCTTTTTGCCTCCGCTTTGTGTGCAGACTATTTGGGTGACAGGGAAGAAGGGAAGAAAATCAAGCTAAATCTGTTGGAAAAATACCCAAAGTGTAAGCGGGCAGCCGATGCTTATCTCGCGCTTTATGACTTTCAAGAGTATCTTCAGGGAGACAAAGATGCACTGAAGCATCTGGTGGACTTTAAAGATAAGTACCCTTCCTCTCCCTGGCTGCTCCATGTGAATTTTTTAATTGGCCTAGATTGTAAACGCGATCGAAAAACAGCCAGTGGGAAGTGGATACGCCAAAAAAATCTGAAAGAGGCAATCGATGCCTTTCAAGCCGTGGAGACATTTTTTCATCAATTTCAAGCCCAAAAATGCATTTCTGAGGACGCCTATCCCGCCGCGCTTAATCTTTATTATAAAGCTAAGCTGGAGAGGGCATTGGCTAATTTAGCGATCGCTGAGGCTTCGCAAGGGGCCAAAAAAGTAATCTACTCCGAGTATGCGATTCAGGTTTTTCGCGAAATCAAAAGCGAAATCGAGAAGAATCAGCATCTTGAAATCCTAGCTCCCGGCAATCCTTTTCCCTTTTTCCAAGAAGAATATCTGTTTGGCTTAGCACAAGCCTACCTAAAAGCAGGCGATGGGTCTGCTGCTGAAAAAGAATTTAAGGAGATGATTGAAAAATATAAAGGCGCAAAAATCACAAGGGGGTATTATCTTTCTCGACTATGGTATGAAAAAGGAATGCTTGCGCAAAAAGAACAGCGTTTTGAAGACGCGATGCATTTTTTTGCTTTAGCTGAAGATGCTGGCAAAGGGAAAGTTTTAACGTCAGAGCAAAAGCTCTCTCTCTGGCTAGAACAAAGCAAATGTTGCCAGAGGCTCAATCAGCTAGATGAGGCCATGCTTCTTCTATCGAAGGTCATTAATTCAGATGTCGCGTCAGGTTTGCGGTTGCAAGCGATGTTTTTCAGAGCTGAAGTCTATGAACTTCAAGGCAGATATGAGCTTGCAATGAAACAGCTCGAAACAATCGTGAAGAAGGGCGGCGATTGGTCCTTTAAAGCACAAAAAAAATTGGAAGAAGAATATGGGATCGAATGAATATTTTTTAGCTTTCTCCTTTTATGGGGGAGCCAGTTGGAATCTTATTTTTATTGTCATTGCTGCCTGCTCGCTGATAGGCTTTACGATTTTTATTGAACGATTAATTCATTTGCATCGATCAGAAATCGACACAAACAAGTTTATCATTAATTTGAGAAAACCCATCCAGGATGGCAATATTGTCGAAGCCATTAATTACTGCGAAGCCACCGGGGGGACAATTTCGAACATTGTCAAAGCAGGCCTGCTCAAACATAACCGCGATAAGGAACAAATCGAAAGTGCCATGGAAGTCTCGGGCTTGATCGAGATTGCGCACTTGGAAAAAAACGCTAAAATTCTTTCGATCATCGCGCACATCGCCCCTTTAATTGGCCTTCTAGGAACAGTTTTGGGATTTATTCAAGCTTTTGCTGAAATGCGCATGAGTGGTTTAGTTGACATCTCAGCCACCCGAATTGGTGAAGCCATGGAATATGCACTTGTAACCACAGCCGCGGGATTAGTGGTCGCAATCCCATGCGTATTAGCGTATAACTACATCGTCAGTCGCGTTGAAGGTTTTGTTTTAGAAATCCAAACGACTTCTTCAGAGATTGTTAATCTCTTGATGGATCAAAAGGAGGATTCTAGGAGGCACATTGGGTTTTAAGACAAATTTAAAGACATCTCATAATTTGATCGATTTAACGCCTTTGGTGGATGTGATTTTTTTGATGTTAATTTTTTTTATTATTACTTCCGATATCCTTCCTCTGAAATCGTTAAATATCCAAAATCCCACTTTAGAAAAAGACTCTGCTCCCTTAACGACTCAGCTCTTAGTTGTCGTGGATGCGCAAAATGTTTTATATGTAGGTTCAAAAAAGATGATTGTTGATTTTGGTTCTTTAAAAGCCACTTTACAGGAAGAAATAGCCTCTTTGCGCACATTGCACCCTCAACATCTCCTAACGGTTGTTTTAAGTATTGACAGACGAGTTGACTATGGCTCTTTTTTAAAAGTTTTTGCGATTGCGCAAGAATGCTGCTCCAGTATCCGTCTTGTATACAAGCCCGTGGATGCGGACTTTAACGAGTACTTATAAACCTATGTTGCACCTGGAAAAAAAAGGCTCCAGCCCCAAAATTCATGTGACTGCACGAGAGTCAAGAAAGTTTTGGAATCCGACTTTAGTGCAAGCCTTCCTCTGTGCCTTGTTTTTGCATATTTTTCCTTTTACAGTTTTTCGCATCCACTCTTTTGTCTTTAAAGAATCCACGGTGATTTTTCCCCCTTCTGTCGTCAATATTGATTATGAAAAAAGCGGAGAAGAGTATCTCGTTTCTAGTGCCTTTAATTCAGAAGGAAAATTTGCTTGGCTGCAGCCTAAGTTTCATGAACCGTATTTCCCTGAACTTGCTTTTCCTACTCCAATCAGACAGACAGAATATGAAAAAGTGCAAGATTTGCAAATCAACCCTTTTACCTCATTTCAAAATGAATTTTCCTTTGATAAGCTCCTGAATCCTTCTTTAGCTCAATCTGATTTTCCCATTCAGATTAAAGAAATAGAAGGCATGCTTAAAGTTAGTCCGACAGCATTCGAAATTGAAAACCCTGGCTTAACAATGGCTGCTTCAGGATTATTCACTTTTCAAGTCTATGTCAATGCCTCAACAAGTCAGCTTGTTGGCTGGCAACTGATAAAGGGAAATGGCGGTGACGAAAAGGTATTAGCAAGCTTAGTGAAAAAAATTTTATCCCAGCTTACCTTCACTTCAAAAAAGTTCGATCATTCGTTCTTGCATGTTGGGGTGATCGAGCTAACCCTAAACCCTTTTGATGTTTCTATGCCAAAAATTTGGTGTCGATGTGATTGAGTTATCTCCTATTTCAGCAGTCATCGTCTACTTAACTTTGACACTATCTACGTTGTTAACGATATGGGTTTATTATCATTACCATGCTCGGCAAAGAAAAATAGTTGTGTCTGAAAAAAAACTAATCGTTTGCGAATATTGTTTATTCGTCTACTTAGATCGTATTGAAAAGAAAGTCACTCAATGTCCCCAATGCCAATGTTACAACGAGCAGTGAAACCTGAAATATCAATTGAAGAGTATTCCTATGCATCGTATAAGCGATTTTATTGGAAGATCCAAACCAGAGAACTTCATCTAGGTGGGAAAATGGCTTGTTGTGCAACCTCAAGTCCTCTAGAATGGCAATCTCCTGAAAACAAGACTTCCGCAATTTGGCAAATAGCGCTATGTTTGATCAAAAACTTTCTTGATTATTAAATTAATTACATTAAAATATGTACTCAGTTCATAATTCTATACATCCAGCTCTTACAGGTGACTCATCCTATCAACTAATTCTTGATCGCATCAATGCTTTATTAGATGAAAAAAAGTATACACAGGCTACCGAACGCTTTGTCAATTTTATTGCAACTATTAATGAAGCTTTCGACCCGTTATTGATCGAAAATGCCTATGCTTTGCTATTCAGATTGATTGGTAATGCTGACTCTTTGTACATGCTGCAAGCGAGCATCGATCGATTGCTCAACATCTCTTCTGGTACCCGGTTTACCTTATGCCAGCAAAATTTAGCGATTAAGCTCGCAAAATGGCACTTCAACAAAGGTAAAAAACAAAATGAGCAATCCGAGAAAATCAAATACTTTACCATTGCAATTCGGTATGTTGGGAAAGCTCGCTGTTTCCCCTGCGATTCTTTTCATGAAATAGACCTTTTGGCTTCCCGGATTTTTAGAGTATGTGCAATCCAATTTAGTTCTTTTCAAGATCGACTAGAATATGCCGTGAGTAATGAGAGTAAACAAGATGTGCTGCATGTTGTGCATAATCTGAAAGAGCGTTTTAGTTTTTGCTGTGCAGAAGAACAAGATCTTCTGATCAAACAATTTTATAAGCAAATTAGCGCGATTTATAACAGAACTTTTAGGACATGGGGCCAAGCCCGACTAGAAAATTGCGGTTTAACAACCCTTTTTTTCCCCATGGAATCTTGGTTGAATAAGAAGTTATACCCTAGCTGTTTTCTCATCTCCAGTTATAGGCAACAACTTCGCATCTATCGGGAAGAGTTTGCCACACGTTATAAAGAAGTAGAGAATGACCCAGCACCCAGCAAGGTTCGCAGTTTTCAAAAGATCATGAGTGCTCAATTCAACGATTTGTTAAAACGACTCATTAAGGACACATTTGCCATTGTTGGAGATCCTCCTTGCCTCTTTGACTGTAGAGTTATGGGATCTACAGGCAAAGAAGAACCTTGCCCTAGGTCAGATATAGAGTGGTTTTTGCTGATCGAAGATGCCCAGCATGTGCCCTATTTCTTAAGATTAGCGAGGACATTGGAACTTCAAGTCATCAGCCTGGGGGAAGATGCGGCCTTAGATTTGCCAGTTTTTACTTGTATCGGCGTCAAGCATCAATCAGGTTTACATATTGACTCGGGAGGAAATCCTGCAACAGATTCTGGACTCATAGGCACTCCAAAGAGTATGGCTAAATACCAAAGTGTTACTGACTATCAACCCTGTTCTTTGGCGAACACACTACGTAAGACCGTATCATTAGAACAGAACTCTCCTAAGCTTTTCGAGGACTTTCAGGATTTTCAAGAAGCTACCCTCAAAGAGATCTTTCCAGATTCTAACGAAAGTTTTTCGACCCACCATACCTTTCAATTGTTATCTGCACGCCTAGAACAATTTGAAGAGGTTTGGAAAACGCCGTTTGAAACTCCTACTATTCATATCAAAGTGCAATTTACTGAATTGCTCAATCACTTCCTTAATGACCTATCACTCTACTTTAATGTCCAAACCGGCAATACACTAGATCTAGTAGATGATCTTCAAAAGAAAGAAGTTTTCACAAACGAAAGTGCAGAGCTTCTACGAGAAGCTGTCGCTTACATATACGCCATGCGTGTAGGCTTGCATGTGCAATATGAGGAGCAAAAAGAAGAGATCGTATTAGAGAAAATTCCTGAAGCGGCACTCAAACAGCTTAAAAAAATTTACTGCCTGATCCTGCGCCCCATCTATCGAAGATTGAAAAAATGTTTGGATAAGCCAGAATTTTTTCATTCTTATTTTTCAAAAATAAATCTATTGAAATGGGCATTAAGCGATGAGGTTATTGATCCCGCTACGATAGAACAAATAAAGCCCATAGTGGCCCATCTTGCTGAACACTTAGCTTTAAAAACCATAACGCAATCAAATAAATCAAGCCTGAGCTCACACAGAAAATATTATGAATACCTTTCGAGCCTAATAGCTGCAGAGCCACTGCGCACAACCTACATGGATGCTTTGATCTCTTTCAAAGAACATTCTAACATTGCGAATCTCATCCCTTTTTTAGCTAATATCCCCAATCGCAACGGAGTGCGCCAAGCAGCTCGAATCGAGCAATTGGAGTTGCAGACGGCAATTTTATCTATGACCACAACCGTACCCGAAGGAGAAAACCCTGTTTTTGTGCGCTGTAGAGGAATGCATGACGGACGTTATCTGAGGCAAGAGGTAGCCAATCAAATTGTCGATCAAAGTGGGGATTTAAAGAGACAGTATCAAAGCAGTGCACATAGAGTGGCTTTTGCTACCTATGACAATTTTTATCTCCATTTTAAGCAAACCCCAAACCATGCCCTTATGGAATATGCCGTTTATGCGCTAATTGGACGTTTCGAAGCGCAATTAGCACCACCTGTGGAGTTGGCGCGCTTTGAAGTGCAAAACAAGGTTTATCCTGTTTTGATATCACCAACAGTGGATGGTCGAGCTTTAGGAGAAAATGATCGATGTGAGTCTTCATCTTTTACTTGGGGTTGCCTACTCGCTATTTTGACGAAGCCAGGAGATGGACGGTTTTCTAACTATCTAAAGGAAAGGTCTACTGAACGCTTAGTGATAATCGATGAAGAAATGTCATTTTTTGAACCATTAACTTGTGAGTCACAAAAAAAATACCAGGTTCATTTTACTTCAGCACTCTTCTGTTTACATCCACAGCCGCTAGATCGCAGCGTTTTAATGCAGTTTATAGGCTTAGAGCCATCGCTTATCTTAGAAAGCTGGATGAAAGAGCTCATCAACATTGATCGTAGTTATCAAGATATGCAACTCTTTAGCCAAGAAGAACAGGCGCGCCTTTACAAAGATGGCTTTAAAGCAACTTTACTTTTGCGAAGCGGAGTGATTACCACACTCTTAGTACAATTCTACCATCTGCAAGATTGTCTCCGTCATGCTTTGGAAAGCAGTGAGAAAGAACTTTATCCGCTTGATCTGCTTCGCTTCCTGATTACTATACGCGAATCAGAAAAGCAATCGGTCAGCTATGTTTACAATAGTTATCAAGCGGCGAGCCGCCAGCCATTTCCTAAACAAAGGCTTGCCTGTGCTGTAAATCGTGATATAGGCATATCTATGACATCCTTGCAAGCAGATGGAATCAGTTTTGGCAAGTTACCTAGCTTGCAAGAAATCCTTTCCAGAGAAGAATATGCCCCAGAAAAGGCACAAGAAGAACTATTCTTGTTTGCTTTGTGCAACACAATGCCTGGTATAACGGTTGGCAAAAGCCAAGGAAAGCCCTACATTAAAGCGACCTTCAAAAACATACATAAAAAGGGGCAGCCAGACATCGACTTACAGCAACTTCTCCTACGCGCTTTGGCGTTTTTCTTTGGGAGAGCCACACCAAAACCAAGCTCTATTACGTTAGTCTATTGTGCTGTTCTTGACCTGACTTCGCTTAAACCCTTTTTACATGAAGGCTTGGAATTTTTAAATTTAAGTGGATCAAGCATTGAACAAAATGCAATCGAAGAAATTGAAAAAAACTGCCCCAATTTAAAATATCTATACCTCAATGGATGCCGGAAGCTAAAGAACTTTCAAAAAACCAGCTACTATATTGCAGGAACTTACTTAAACTTTCCCAATTTAAAGGTATTACAACTTAAGCGGTGTCTTCGACTGGAATCGATCCAGTTACAAGCGCCTGTTTTAGAAGAACTCTCTGCAGACCGCAATAGGGCCCTAAAAACTGTGTTTCTTTTGCCCTTAAAACTTTATTTAAAGGGCAATTTTGACGAATGTATACTCCTTAATCTTGAGAACATCAAGCAAGCAGAGCTATCAAAATGGCTGCCAAGAAGTACGCTTTTAGATCATATGGAAAGTGCATTGATCGCCTTGCATGACAATGACCCAACTGTGAATCTCCAAAATAGCTATATTGGAGATCTAGGGGCAAAAACTTTAAGCAAAGCTCTTGCTATGTGCACGTCTCTTACAGAAATCAACCTGAAAAATAATAAGAATATTTTCTATGATAGTAGCTTCAAGGAGATCTTTAAAGCTTTGCGCGGTTGTACCGCTTTGCGTATACTGAATTTAGCAGGCAACACTATTTCTGCTAAAGCCATAGAGGTCTTAATTCCAGTAATAGAGCAGCAATCTTCATTGACCGCTCTCAACTTAGCTGGAAGTAAAATAAGTTCTTCGCAGATACATTCTTTGAGCAAGGCATTGAATAAACATGCACTGACTAAGCTCAATCTGAAATATTGTAATATAGGAACTGGAGCAGCTACTTTAAATAAATTATTCTCCAAAACCAACTCTTTGGTTGCTATTAATTTAAGCAGCAATCAAATAGGCTCCAAGTCTGCCGAAGAGCTAGCCCAAGCATTAGTCCCGCATCGTTCTCTAACAAGCATTAAACTTTCTAACAATTCCATTAACACTGGTAAAGCACTTGCTGCTCTTACTCAGTTATTTCTTTCTCTCCCTGACCTACAAACTGTTCATTTGGCTCAAAACAAATGCTACGAAGGTGCCTTAATCATTTTGATGGAGCGTTTGTCTTCACTTGCCTCCTTGACAAGTCTAAATTTAGACGGCAATCTCATAGGCAAACGAGGAATAGAAGTGTTCAGCAATATCATTAACTCTAATCACCAACTAAAGGGGTCTGGAGAATTGATGCACTTATTTAGGTTACTAGGGTCTTTGCCTGATTTGCAAACATTAGTACTTTCTAGGGAACCCTTTGGCGATAATGGCTTTTCGGCGTTGGCTCATGGTCTATCAAACTGTTCCTCTCTTCAATCCATCACTCTTAATGGCACTGATCATGCTGTGTACATACTCAAAGCGTTAGACGCTCACCCTAATATCATTTCTCTTAATTTGTCTAATAAATATCTTCATAACCATGAGGGTGCAGTACTCATACAATTGATGAAGAAGCTTAAGCATCTGGAATCCCTAGAATTGGAAAATAGTCATGTTGATAGTAAGATTACAGAAGCTTTATGCAAGTTATTAGTCGAGTTAAGGTCACTCACCACGCTTAAACTCCCTCATCATGAAATGACACCGGAAGGATTCGCAGCTCTTTGTGAGGCTATTTCGAACAATCCCTCATTATCCACTCTCAGTTTATCATCGTGTGCATTAGATGAGGACCAATTAGAAATAATCATTAAATCCTTGCAAAAGCACAGCAAACTCACTTCGCTCGATCTTTCAAACAATCATGGTATCGGAGTAGCTGGAATGAAAGCTTTAGCTCAAGTATTGACTGCCTCAGCGAAATTTAGCTCATTAAATCTAGCTAGATTGGCGATGAACTTAGAGAAAGTAAAGATCTTAGGCCAAGCCTTGGATCAACAAATCCCTCATTCCTCTAGTCTATCTTTAGATTTATCCAGTAATGATATCGGTAATGAAGGGGTTAGAGCTTTGATTGCCGGTCAATCAATCAGGGATCGTTATGGTTCTTTAATCCTCGACAATAACTTCATTCAAGCGGAAGGTATTAAATTGCTTTGTGGTGCAATGGTTAGGAATAATTCTATAAAAACAATCAGTCTTAATGATAATCCTATTGGTGACAATGGTGCTGCATATCTAAGTGCTCTCATAGCTCATCAAACTGAATTAGCTTCACTGCATCTTTCCAATATTAGCATCAGCAACAAAGGCTTGAGGTTGATTGCTAAAGCTCTACAAGGCAAATCTTCTTTGATGAATATTTCGATGATCCACAATGACAAAATTACAGAACAGGGTATTGCAGCTTTAAGAAAAGCCTTGACCTCTCATACTTGCGTTCCACCTACAATGCTTATGCAGCTAGGCTTCAAAGAATCTACCTTCGATTAAGCCGTTTATCTGCTATGAACACAATGAGAACTTTTTAAAGAAAGAATCGATTCTCTCGCGATTTTCTCCGATTTTTTTCAAAAGACTAGTCATCTTTTTATCTGAGAGTGAAACACCCGGAAAAATCTCAGACAGAAAATCTTGTTTAAAATGAAGCTCCATGTTTTTCAGTGGTGCTTGATGTACAAGCCGCATTAGACTCGCACAAAATATTGATTCAGCCTCGCTTCCGAAGTGTTTTTTAAGTGCAGAAAAAATATCGCTGGTCATGGATTCCACGAAAGGTCCTATCCCCGAGGACTTTGTGGGTAACTCTTTGAATTGTAAGATTAAATGTGCTTTATCTCCAGAAGGTGTAAATCCTTTAAACTTACTGAAATCAAAAAAAACTTAAGCGAAATTTTTTTTTAGATTATGCTTACTTCGAAAACCTAATCAGGAGAAGTCTGCATGTTTCATCCAGTAATTACTGTTGACAGAGAAGTAGCAATCATTACAAACGAGATCGCGAGAAAGGAACGGGAACTCAATAGAAGACGTGCCATCATTACAATGATGGATGATACAATACGTCAAACTTCAGCTCTAGCCTCCGATGCCCTATCCAGTATGGTACGCATTCTTCAAAAAGCGCGCAAACATCATCGTTACGATTCTGAAGACATTAAGAATCGGATGCATAAAAGATTAGATAGGATACGCGATGATTATCTAGCAAATTACGACAGTCTCTTAGGTGCTCGCGAGGGAATTATCATTGACCAATCATTAGTTGAGCTAGACGAAGAAAGGAAAGCGTCTATGACTAAAGAATTTAAGAATAAGGTTATCGATGCGCTTGCCCCCTATCATGAGGAAGTAGAAAATATAAAGTCATTTACAAATTTAGAAATTCTTGAACTGCGGCTAGAAAATCGATGTGATGAAGCGAAGAAAGAAAGTGAAGAGCTGCATGAGAGAAAGACGGCTCTTGCTTCAGAAACCTTAAATCTTGAAGAAGTATATCTTGAAGAAATTTCTGAGCTGGAAAAAACTAAAGCTAAATTATTCTTAGACTTACAAACGAGTCAAAATATTTTTTTGGCCGCTCAAATTGGCGATATCAATTACATTCAGGCACAAATTAATGCTGTTTGGCTCTGGAATAAAAAAGCGCTTGTGAATCAAGTGAGTAAAGAGGGCCAGTGTTCTCCCTTACAATTCGCGGCTTTTCATAAGCAACATCAAACTGCAATGCTCCTTTTAGACAATAAGGCAGATCCACAAACGAAAGATCAGAACGGCTATCAGCCGCTACATTGGGCTGCAAAAGCAGGAGCTCGAAAAGTGGTTTCCTGCTTACTTAGTCATAAAAAAATGAGTCAATTCATCAATGCTCAAGCAGAATATGGCAGAACACCACTACACATGGCTGCACATAATTTGCGCACCGATATTGCAGCTCTCCTTCTGGATAAGGGTGCCAATATTAATGCCCAAGCCAAAGGTGAAGGTGCTATCACTCCCCTTCATGACGCAGTGGATTTAGGCGCCATAGAGATGGTTCAAACCTTGACTTCTTACGCTACATTGGATGTGATGATCCCTGATGAAAAAGGGCGCTCCGCTTTGATTTATGCCACTTCACGTGGATTTTACGAAATTCTGGAATGCCTGCTTAATCACCCTAGCTGGAAGAATCCAGAACGGCCATCAGACCCTAATTCTTTAGATGAGCTATTAAAGATCAAGCCTTCTCAAAATGCGGAAGAAATTAGAATGGTTATCTTAAAGCATTACCCTGCCGAACAATACTAGTCATGACAAGCCAGGCTTAAAAGCCTGGTTGCTGTCAAATACTAATCTGTCAACTTTTGTTCAAGATCGCAATCGAATAGCCACTCGCTTTTAAACATAAAGCCCACTATTACGGATTGGTAGGTCCTGATGATAGCGAAAAGGTTTCAGTCAAATGGATAGAGAAAATTTTAAGTAAAGATGTTGCTCCTGGATTGCAATATACGATTACAGCTCTAGTCGAGGAGCGGTGTGGGATGAATATAAAAATTAAAGAGCTAGAAGCTATTCTATAAGAGCAAGCAAAAGAAGATGAAGGCGTAGAATTAATTTACCGAGGTGTCAAAGGTATAGGAAAAACAGCGGCGAGGATCTTAGCAAATGAGTTAGGAGATATGTCTCAATTTCCTTCAGAAAGAGATTTATTTTACACTGGGTGAACACCTAGCGAATATTCTTCTGGTGAACATACGAGGAAAGGACATATTAGTCGACAAGGTACCCGATTTTGCGTAGTCCACTGGTACAGTGCGCTTGGGTAGCTATTAGATATGATAAAGGTTTAAAGAGATCTTTGAAAGGATATCCAAAAGAGCGGGAGCTAAAAGAGCAATCGTAGCAATAGCAAGCAAATTAATAGGAAGAATACGATCCTGTTTTAGAACTGATGAAGTCTATCGTAGTCAAGAAGAGACAAACCAAGTTATGACTGTGGCCTAAAGAAAGTCAGTGAGAATTTGAACGGCTCATGACCTTGTTTTTAGTGTCTTGTGGACGAGAGTACCGCGTCGCAGAGTGTAAGATGTAAGCAGTTCCTTTGAATAAGAAACTTGTGGCGTTTTCACGGAAATGACCACGAATAGCAGGATAAGCCCATTGATGGAGCTTGCATAATGAGGGTTACCTTGAGTAATCCGTTCAAAGGAGATTGACGCAAAGAATGAATAACGGAGCCCTGCCCCGTTTCCCCAGGTTTGCAAAGGGCTACTCGCCCTTTGCAAACCCGGGGGTGTGGTTTATTTTTGATCTCTAATGAGGGAACTTCAATGACTAAAGATTGACAAATACACATAACAGACACAGACTCGAGTTTAGCATTTTTGTTTCTGGTGCTTATTGAGGCTATAATTAACGAGACACAACCTCGAACAGTCTAGGAGTGCGAAGGAGAATGAACGAATATTTTTGACGCAAGCTTGGGTGTTCTCTCTACGCCTTTGCTTCTTTGCCTCGCTTTGCGTTAAAAAAATATTTAATACTTTCCTTAAGATCTTTAAAAAAAGCTAAACTCAAGACAGAGGAATTTGCCTTCTTGATTAGCCTGTTCAAATTTAGGATTAGTGTGATAAACTTTTTCAGTAAGAAACTTTCCCTCATCACATGAATTGATCCCGCTTTTAAATGACCCGGGTTTTGGATTGCTTCAAGGATGTTCTTCGAAAAATCAAAAGGCTTAGGTTGCAATGACAAAACTTAAAATGTGGAATGAATATCCTTCCTGGTCCAAAGCCGAAGCAGCTTGGGATCTTGGCGCCGAAAATGCGAGTAAGCAGCATCCGATTCAAGGTTTAAAGCAACTGCCAAATATGGTGGGAATTACACCAGACACTGCTAAAAATTTGAAATGGAAAAGTTTGCACTGGATGCTGACGCAAGATCATGAAAGGAAGGTCTTGCGCGGTGTTTTGCGTCATCCTTTTAAGTATGCGTGGGCCTATTTTAAATCTATTTTTCAAAAAAAATCGTATAAACGCGATAATGATTTTTTTCTCTACGGGATTTCCGATATAAAAACTTTCCAAAAATTGTTAACCCAACCGGATACTTTGCTTGTGGTCGGATTCTCTTATTGCCATAAGCCTTTTGAATGTCCTTCAGGACGCTTTACTTCAGACTGCATTCATGACCCCTCTCATCCTGTTTGCCGCCAATGCTTCATAGGTAAAGTCATGAATGCACTTCCTGAGAAGAATACGATAGCCACAGCCATCCCTACAGTTCATTATATTGGAGGAAAGATCTTCGAAATGATCGATCTCCATCCTGATAAAAAAATTATCTTTATGATTACGGCATGTGAAATGACCTTAGAGATGTTTGGGGATTGGGGGAATATGGCTGGTATCCAAGGCATTGGTATTCGCTTAGATGGGCGGATCTGCAATACCATGAAAGCTTTTGAATTATCTGAGAAGGGCGTCAAGCCTGGTTTAACAGTGGTCTTAGATGAAACTAAAGAAGCAATTCTCCAGTGGATTGCTCAAAGAAGGCAGTTTGAGTCTCAATCTGAATGAGAGACGCAAGTCGTTTGAGGGTAGGCATTTTTTACCAAAGTTTGAATGCACCGTCTTCGCTGTTGCATGCTCCACTGGTGCAATTTTTTTTGGCAGTCTAGCGGCATTTTAATGCGATTAAATGGTTCAATGTGTCCTTTCACTCCTCGTAAAATTGCTACCAGATATGGCAGCTGGACCTCAGCCAAAAAATTAAGCAATAAAAAAGTCCGGTCCAATTTTGGGTGATTCAAGGCTCCCATAATGTACAAATGCAGAAAAGAGAGTGTCGCTTGGCATTGAATGTCGGTATGAGGAATGATAAATTTAGAGAGTTGCTCTAGGGACAATTTTAACCATTCCTGGCGATGTAAGGCTTGCATGACGCGAATGGTTAAAGCCAGCTTTTTTTGCCGATGTTCGCAAAAATAAATACCCCGAATTAGATTAAGGAAGTAATTGAGTGGGGGAGGCTGGCCGCGTTGGAATCCTGCAAAAATGAGATGTGTCAATTGCTGGGTTGTCAAAATGTTGAAAATCAGTTTGAGCGAGCTATCGGGGTAAGATGTCGCATAGAGGCAATAATTTTTTTCATCTTCCCTCATCAAGAGGAGAAAGTTTTTTCCAGATAATGATTTTAAAAGTTTGGCATAATCAGGCTCTTCTTGGGTAGAAATTCCCTGGGTGAGACGGGCTAATAATGCTTTAGTTGACTCTAGGTCTAAAGGAGCTAGAGGGGGCTGGAGTGCAGGAGTTAATGCTTTAAGGGGTGCGGGGGGTATATCGTTTGTCGAAACAGGGGTGCGAAATTGAGTGAAATTGCTTATTGGAGGTTCAGGAGTCGGGGGCGGAGAAGAAATTTTCTGTTTTTTGATCTCTCGCAGGATAGCATGAGTACTTTGGAGTGAATACCCTAGAATAAAATTAATGCAGGCCGAACGAATCCTTTTAATCAGAGAATCTTCATAGACAGCATGTTCTTTGCCAATGCGGGCTGCGATTTGCTTGAGACGATAGCGGTCGTGGGCAGTGTGCGCTCTATTTTTGATAAGAAGTTTTAGATTATAAACTTGACAAGCTACTGAAGGGAATTTTTCCTGGGACTCACTTGCAAGTATTTTTCTTATGCGAATTTTTTTGCCCTCACGCACTATCCAATAATGCTGGCGTAAGGGGAGATCTTCAGGAAAAGCTTCAAAGAAAAGATTTTTCTGAATTTTTAGCATGCTGCTCAGTCAGTTTTAGGATTTGACTCTTGATCGAAGTAATTATACCACTTGCGAAAAGGTTTATGGGGGTTTTGCTGATGATAAGGTCTAACTCTAGGGGCTTCCTTACAGCTATCCTTACAGCAGCCCGCCAATTCTTCCAGGCACTTATGGCAACTTAGAAAGAGGAAGTTACAGTCCATATTCGCACAATTGTAGTAAGCTTCAGTCGGTTCCTGGCATCGATGGCATTTGCCCACAATTTCAGCAGGCTCTTCACTGATAGGGACTGTCATACGATCATCAAAGACAAAAAGCTGCCCTTTCCAATGCTTGGTTCCTTCCTGCAGGCCATAGTTGATTACGCCGCCATGCAGTTGGTAAACTTTTTCAAAACCATTTTCTTTTAGGATGGCAGAATATAATTCGCAGCGAATGCCTCCTGTACAATACATCATCACTGGAGTTTTTACAGGATCTACTTTAGCTTTAAGCTCTTGAGTATAGCTTTCGAAATCGCGGAAGGTTTCACAAGGGGGTAGCTCAGCATTTTCAAAGTGTCCTACCTTCCATTCATAATCATTTCGCACATCGATTAATACTTTATTGGCTTCATTCTCGAGCATGTCCTTCCATTGCCGCGGCGAAACATGTTCCCCACGATTTTCCATGTTGACATCGCGGTCGAAAGCGACCAGATTGATTTTATGCTTCACGGTTTTTCGCGGGAAAACATGTTCATGATGGTAATGAATTTTGAATTCAACATCTTTGAAAGCTGGTTTGGCGTGCAGCCATTCCATGTATTCTTGAGCAGCCAATGGGGCGGCGCTCATTTGGCCATTGATGCCTTGTTTTGAGATATAGATGCGCGAGGTGATGTCTCTTTCTTTAAAAAAAGCTTTGTGTGCTTTCATTTCAGCTTGTGGATTATCGATTGGAGAGAAGTGATAGAAAGCTAAAACATAATAAGGTAGAGAATCAGGCATGGCTACGTTAAGTTTTTTAAGTTTATGGAATAATGAGAATAATTCATGGGATTTTTTATTTCAAGCCTTTAAGGACGAAAGAGCTAAATCTAAAGCCTGAAACTTTGCAAACGGTCGACTGCTTCGAGAATATTTTCCCGCTTTCCAAAAGCACTCAAACGGATAAATTCTTCACCCGCAGCACCAAAACCTGAACCCGGCGTGCAAATGATTTGGACTTGTTCGAGAAGGTTTTGAAAAACGTCCCAGGAATTCTGCCCTTTACAATGAATCCAAACGTAAGGCGCATTGATGCCGCCATAAATGGCTGCAGGCATTTGTTTTAACCCCTCTTGGATCAGCCGCGCATTCTCCAAATAAAATTGCACCAAAGCCTGCATTTCAGCAAGCCCTTGGGTATCTAAGGCGGCAAGCCCTCCGATTTGTGCGATATTGGAAGCCCCATTGAAAATGGTTGTGGTCAAGCGATTCCAGTCTCTAATTACAGGTGTGCCGTCGTCAAATGTTAATTCAAGGGGAATGATAGACCATCCTAAACGCACGCCAGTAAACCCTGCGATTTTGGAAAAAGATCCCATTTCAATTGCTACCTCGCGGGCGCCGTCAATTTCATAAATTGACCGGGGTAGAGTGGGATCTTGGATATAGTGAGCATAAGCTGCGTCATACAGGATGATGGCTCGGTTTTTTTGCGCATAACGGACCAACTCGGTGAGCTGAGCGCGAGTGGCAACGGCTCCGGTCGGGTTATTCGGGGAGCAAAAATAGATTAGGTCTACAGGGGGAAGCTTTTGAAGTTCGGGGAAAAAATTATTTTGTGGAGTGCAGGACATATAGTGGATGTGTCTAACTCCGTGGATGAGACTTCCCTCGACATATACAGGATACGCCGGGTCTTGCACGGCAATTGAAACTTGGCTGCCAAACAGAGCTTGCAGGCGCCCGATGTCGCATTTAGCCCCATCTGAAATAAATACTTCTTGGGCTGTTATACGATTGTGATAAACATTTTCTGCGATTCTTTCGCGGAGCAGCGGCATCCCTTGTTCAGAAGTATAGCCGGTATAGCCTGCCCGCGTTCCCAAGCGCGAGGCCCCCTCGATCAAACCTTGCGTAATATGAGGCGAAATAGGTTCAGTGGTATCTCCAATTCCCAAGCTAATCAACTTAGCATGTGGATGCTGGGCTAAATAATGCTGTTTGCGTTGATTGATTTCAGGAAAAAGATAGGTGGGTTTGAGATGGCTTAGATGAGGATTGCGTTTTGTCATAATAATAAATACAGGTTAGGTTAAATAGCCTTGACTCACAAGGATTTCGGCATTCAAAATGCCTCCCCCGGCGGCTCCGCGCAAGGTGTTATGCGATAGCGCTACAAAGCGCAAGTCTAAGAGATTGCAAGGACGCAAGCGGCCGACCGTCACGGCCATGCCGTTGCCGGCATTCCGATCAAGACGCGGTTGCGGCCGATCAACTTCCTCTCGATAGATAATCGTTTTGGGTGGAGCTGAAGGCAGTTGCAGCTGCTGAGGCAGCGAAATATAGGAGTCCCAAATAGAACGGACTTGCTCCATCGTAGGTTCCGTTTTAAATTCTGCTGATACACAAGCCAAATGCCCATCCAATACAGGAACGCGATTGCAGTGAGCCGAAATGCAGATGTTGGCGGCTGCTTCAATGTGATTTCCCTGAACTTTGCCGAAAATTTTCAGCGGTTCCTTTTCGCTCTTTTCCTCTTCTTTGGCTATGTAAGGAATCACATTATCAGAAATATCCCAGGAAGAAACTCCCGGATAACCTGCACCACTAACAGCCTGGAGGGTCGTAATCATTAGATTTCTGATGCCAAATATTTCATGCAATGGAGCTAAAGGCAACATATAGCTTTGAATAGAGCAATTGGGTTTGGTGACGATAAATCCTTTGGACCATCCACGTTTCGCTTGCTGATGAGGTAAAATCGCGAGATGCGATGCATTAATTTCAGGGATGAGAACGGGGATATCAGAGGTGGAGCGGTGGTAGCTTGCATTTGAGACGACAGGCAAGCCTGCTGCAGCATACTTTTCTTCATACTCCCGGGCAATATCTCCGCCGACAGCCGAGAAAATGCAGCGGCAGCGTTCTAGTGCGATTTTGATCTGATCAATCGAGTGCACATGCAATTGGCTGGCTTGATCAGGAATTGGAGTTGCTTGATGCCAGCGTTGCTGCACCGCTTCTGCATAAGTTTTGCCTGCGGATTTAGGAGAAGCGCATAAAAAGGTAATTTCAAACCAGGGATGATCAGCCAGCAGCCTTAGATATTGTTGGCCGACCATGCCTGTTGCTCCAAGGATCCCAATGGGAATGCGTTTCATAGACACCTACTTTGTTAACTGCATGGTTTGTAAGACATGAAGGAGCTTTTGCCGATTCTCAGGAAGCAGCCCGCACAAAGGCAAGCGGCATTCCCCCGCTGAAAGACCGCACATCTCCATCGCGGCTTTAATGGGCACAGGGTTGACCTCCACAAAAGCAATTTGAAAAAGAGGCAGCAGTTGGTAATGCAGCTTTTGTGCCAAATCAAAACGCCCATTTGCGGCATATGTAACCAATTCGGCAACCTGTTTTGGGACGAGATTACTGACGACAGACATCACACCTTTGGCACCTAAAGCCATCATAGGTAGCGTTAACGCATCATCGCCACAGAAAATACTAAATGCAGGATGTTTTTGGCGAATTGCATAAAAAGTATCTGCCATTTGCGACACACTTCCTGAGGCATCTTTAATTCCTGCAAGATGCGGCAGGCCCGCTAAGCGCAGCAGTGTGGGCAATTCAATGTTAATCCCAGATCGTCCCGGAACATTATAGAGATAGATAGGCAGGGAGACATTTTGAGACAGAGCTTCATAATGTTTAAAAATGCCTTCCTGGCTAGGTTTATTGTAATAAGGGGTGACGACAACAATTCCATCCGCTCCGAGCTTTTGAGCCTGCTGCGATTTTTCAATTGTTTGTTTCGTGCAATTGTGTCCTGTGCCGATAAGTACGGGGACTTTACCCTTAGCTTCGTTGACCGTCAGAGTGATCACACGCACTTGTTCTTCACTGGATAATGTATGTGCTTCACCGGTTGAACCCAGCATTAAAAGTCCATTGATCCCGGCATTGATTTGAGCTCGAATGTTTTGGATGAGCCCTTCTTCGTGCAACTGCCCATCTTTAAACGGGGTGATGAGTGCCGTAATCGTTCCTTTTAAAGGCATTTGACTTTCTCCTTCAAATAATCTTCTAAAGTAAATAAACCCTTTTTGCCAAGCAACCATTCTCCAGCTAGGAGAGCGCCATCCGCAAAGCCTTCTCGAGAGCGTGCTTCGTGAGTGAAAGTCAGCGTATCGATGGGGGAATCAAAAAATACAGTGTGCGTGCCGGGAAAAGAACCGCAGCGTACACTTGAAAAGACGAGGGGGGCAGCTGCAGGCCTTTCTTGATTAATCGCCGCGGCAATTTTTTGAGCCGTGCCCGAAGGTGTGTCGAGCTTTTGCTGATGATGGTATTCCACTCCTCCGACAGCATAATCTGGAAAAAAAGAGATCCTTTTAGCAGCGTGCTGCACGATTTCTAAAAAAAGGTGAATGCCAACTGAAAAGTTGGGGCTGTAGAGGATGCCTGTTCCCTGTTTTTCTACCAAAGCTTGGGCAGTCTCTAACTGCTCGTACCAACCGGTAGTACCGACCACACAATTCACGCTGAGTTGGGAAATTTTCGCTAGATTTTTTAAGACTGCTTCAGGCCGGGAGAATTCAATGCACACATCGGCCTGGGCGACAGCGTTCCATTCAGGGGAAGTATCAGAAGAAATCCGGGCAATAATTTGATGCCCTCTGGCCACCGCTAGTTTTTCTACCATGCGGCCCATTTTGCCATAGCCCACTAGTGCAACTTTCATGATATCTTCCTCATTTCATCATGGCTGCATCATCCCATGTTTGGGCTTAAAATGCGATGTGAAGTTAACGTGGAAACCGGTTTTTGATTTATCCCCATCATTTTCAGGGCTTTTAGTTTATTTGAACTTGCTCTTGAATAAAGCGGAATAGAGTCATGCCGAGAGGATCTCCAGCCAAGTGGTTGCACTCATTATTTTTTCGAAGAAAAATCGTCGAATTTTATCTATAATAGAGCACGGCTATCTACCCAATAGATTATTGAGTATTTGCTCCCTGGAGGCAGCTGTTGCCGGATTCGCTAGAAAACCATTGATAAAATTGAAGTGGGCTTCTTTGTTTCCAAATTTAACTTCGTTTGCGAGATTCTGGAGTCCCTTAGCGATTACCATGGCATTTTTTCTCTGCGTGGGGGTGGTGTTTGGATTAGCCACTATCAAGGGATTGGCAAATCTCAGCAGAAAGTTGCCTCCGACGATTTGCTTGCCTGCATCAGTTTCTCCAAATTTCGCTTTTACAGCTTCATAAATAGTCTGGTTGATTTCTTGAAGATCCTTTGGAATGGATTTAGAGGCTTTTTCAAGAATTTTCACAGCCTCTTCAGTTGATTTGAGAATCGCAGTCTGATTTTCAGATGTAATAGTGGGTGTCACTTCGTTTTCTTTAGGGGGTTCGAGATAACTGACCTCTAAAGAGGCTAATTGAGCAATATTTTGAATATCTTGTTTATTTCCGGTAGGGATCAACTGAGCTTGAATTTCGCTAATAAATCCGGCCCCGGTTGAGATGTTTCTAAAAAGAGTCGGGGCAGCCGTGCAGGAATTAATTTCCTCTTCAAGCATCTTTTTAGATAAAGCCATGGCTACTTCTTTATTTTCAGAATGGGTGACCTGACGGGCTAAGGCTTTTCCTACATCAGCGCCAGCTCCTTTGAGGAGCTTTAACGCCGCATTCTGGTCGATTTGAAGCAAGAAACTGGCTGCTTCATCTGTTTTACCTTGATTAACTAAATTTCCAAAATGCACGGTGGCATCTTTAGGGGACCCAGAGCTTGAACTGGGCGTTTCAACATGAGTGGTCTGGACATCTTGAGAAGACCTGGATTTTGACCTGAATGCGTTAATGAGTTTTTTAAAGAAAGCTTTTGCTCGACTGTCTGTCTTTTTGTCAGTATTTTTGACATTTGGGGATTGGGCATGGACTTCCATCTTCGTACTTTTGACTTCTTTATCTTGACGGAGAGGCTGTTTTTGCTTAGCTTGATCTAATTTTTTGGCGGCAGTTTCAGCATTTCCTTCGGGTGTTTTCGAAATACTTCGACCTGCTTCCGTCCCTTTTGCAGAGACCTCGGCCGCAGCCTTGTTCCCAGTGGTAAAAATAGATGTCGTTTGACTGGCAATGCCTCTAAGGAAGTTCATCATTATTCTCCTATGTTTGAGTGAGCTGGTCAAATAGCTGGTTCCTAAAGTCTGCTTTTGTCTCCAAATAGGGATTGAGAAAACTTAAATAGGCATCATTATCAGTGAACTTCTGATCATTAGCAAATTTTTGCAATCCCTTTGCCAATTCAATCGCATTTTGCGGTTGATGCCCCAAAAGAGGAGCTTCAGAAGGATTAAGCAGCAATGGATTGACTGCTCTTAAAATAAACAAACCCATTACCGCATTTTTCCCATGTAAGTTTCCTTCACTTGGGAAGCGCGCATTCATTTCATTGTTAAGATGTTGATACATCTGTTTCAGAGGGGAAGTAGCAGGAATGTTTTGAGTGACCCCATTAATATGCTCGAGAATCCCTTCCATCCCATTACGGTAATCATTTTTACTGGTTTGGGTCATACTTGTTTCTTTAGTCTCAACGTCTGTTTTTTTTAATTGGTGATTAGGGATCTGGGCCCATAACACAATTTCAGTAGATTCAGACGCAAATAGGGGAGCACTCAGTTCTTTTTGGAGAGACACAATAAATTTAACGGGGGTATTGTTCTGTCTTAAGATTTCTCCTGGATGATTAATGTTTTGCACCTCAGTGCTAATGAAGTGATTGGCAATTTGAAGGAGAAATTGGTCTCCGTAAGATTTTTCGGCTACTATTTCCTTGAAAATGCCATCGGCTAAAGCCGGGGGAATGGCGCTAAGCATATTAGCCATGCCTTGGAAGTCATCTGGATGAAAAGCAGAGATTGCTTGTAGGAATTCCGTCCTTCCTTCAGGAGATTTAAGCGTTTCTCCTAAGAAATCTTTGATCCCTGCTTCCGTGCCTGTGGCATCACCAGTTTGTGCGAGTGGTTGAAGCGTGGCAATAGCAGCTAAAACATTGACAGGGTTAGTTTCCCACACTTCAGTTAAAATCTCTTTTAAATGATGCGAGGGGACATTGAGTAGAAAATTTCTATTCTGCGAGATAGCTTCGGGGCCCCCCTGACAGATGGTCAGCAGAGCGTCTTTAGTGAATTCTTTAATGGAAATTTGTTGATCTGTTCCAGGAATAGTCATCTTATTTTCAGAAGTCAGTAAGGCATTCGTTGTCAGTTGGGAAAGGCCTGAAGGTGAAGAGTTTAAAAACGCAAGCACTTCTTTAGATCCAGCTTCTGTGATTTGATTTTTGACATGCTCCACAAATTGCCGGCTAAAGCCTGTGCTTTCTAGGAGATGATTAAGAATTTTTTCGCGATCGGTCGAAATCACTGACTGAAAAACAGCAAGTGTGGAAGGGTTATTGGATTTTACTAAAGACTTAAAAACTTTCTCGGCTTCTTTTGGTGTGCAGGCTGAGAAGTATAACTTAATGATTCCCTGCTCTTTAGCATTTAATTCATTAAATTTTTTAGGGCCGTTAAGCAGTGCTTTGGCTTCTTTAGAAACTTCATCTTTAGCCTTAATTGTTTGATAAGAGGAGTCAAACTTGGCTTTCACCTCTTGGAAATATTGACTGGCTTTCTTAGCCAGCTTGCCCGATTCTTTCTTCTGTTTACCCGGGGCAGCTGAACTTGCCTTGGGAGTGCTGGGTGTTTCGGCTGGAACAGTAGGGCTCAGCTTTTTTTTGGCTACTGCTTGCATTTTCTTTAGCACCTGAGGTGAATGCAAGTCGAGTTTAGTGGAAATACTGTGTCCCCATTCAGCCGCTTTGCTTTTAATTTGCTCAGCAGCCTGTTTGGTTGAATAGACGACTTGAGCTAAATGATGGATGGGATCAAGATCAGGCATAATAATAACCCTATGTTCATTAATTCATCTTAAGTTCAATTATATCAAATTATTTAATTAAAAAAGTTGAGTGTTGTTTAATTTATAATAATTTTTTTACTTAATTAAATTCAAAATGGGAGTTGCTGCTTATCCCGATCCTTAATCAATGGATCTTTTTGCTTTTGTTAGCGCCTTTTCTCCTCTTTTTTAGTCATGATTGTCTTCAAAAAGATGTCTGAAAATCTCAATGCCTAGGTTCATCCTCAAAATTATGGCCGATTTCAGTTCAAAATAGCTAAGAGAGAACTGTTCGGTAAGATTTGGATTTTCGAGTTTCACTGCGCAGTTGGCGTTTCACGGAAAAAGTTTGTGGTTATCCACGGCTTTTGCTAAGATTTTCTACGTTTTAATAACTGATTGGAGACCTATTTAATCTGAAAAGAGGATGTTGATCTTATGCTCCATTTTTTTCGTACTTATGAACGCTATTTTTATGCGGTAATCACTGTTGTCATAGTGATTACATTTTCCTTTTTTGGGACATACAATCAAATTGCGAATACCGGCTGGAGTAATGAAGCCGCTTTTCAAGCCGTAGATGGCTCCAAAATCAGTCGCACCGATTTGCAAAATATGGTGCATTTCATTTCAACCGACGGAGAAGATAAACTTCTTTTCGGAGGTTCCTGGGGTCCCAACTTTTTAAATAATGGAGTGATCAAACAAGATTTCCTGCAAACAGGGTTAGCGGAAGTCTTAGTGCAGCATTATCACAAAGATCTCAATGAAGAATTGCAAAGAAAATTAGAAAAAGAAAAGAAGTATGCTCTTTATACACATCCGCAAGCCAAGTTTTTAGGGGTGGATTCAGTGTGGACGCACTTAGCTCCCGATGTAAAATCTTCCTTCGATGTGCTGCGACTGTCAACTCAAGCGACAGATCCAGATAGCTTTTCCTCTCGGGTCCAGCTCTTTCTAGGTGAGAGAAAGCTGCCCGCTTCCATTGTCCGCAATGTCTTACGCTACCAAGAAAGACAGTATAATTGGGTGACTCCAGATCCGAATTTAGAAAGAATTGATCTTTCCCTTTTTGGATATCATACGGTAGAAGATTGGTTCGGGTCGCGCTTTATCCATCTAGTCTCTCAATTTATCATCAACGCGGCCAAAGTGGCAGAGGAAAGAGGGTACGTTGTCACTAAAAATGAGGCTTTAGCCGATCTAATTCAGCAGTCTGAAAAGAGTTTTCAAGAAAATCGCGCGAGTCCTCACATCGGTTTAGCCAGCAGCCGCGAGTACTTCAAGGAACAATTGCGTAGAATGAACATAGATCAGAACAGTGCGGCGCAAATTTGGCGCCAAGTGCTGCTTTTTAGGCGCCTTTTCCATGACATGGGCAACTCCGCGTTTGTCGATCCTTTGACAGTGGAACAAGTGTACCAGTTTGATAACGAATCCGTGAGAGGCGATATCTATCAGCTGCCCAAACCCCTTCAACTCAATGATTGGCGCGCGTTGCAAAAATTTGAAGCTTATCTGGAAGCCGTGGCTAAAGAACCGCGAGATAAAGATCTTTTGAAGCTACCCACGCAGTTCAAAACGGTTGCCGAAGTGGCCAAAGCATATCCCGAGCTCGTCCAAAAAAGATATTTAGTGGAAATTGCTGAAATTGATAAAAAAGCTTTACAGTCTTCGCTGGGGATTAAAGAAACCTGGAATTGGGAAGTGGCTGAAGCAAATTGGAACAAATTACAGAAACAGTTTCCTGAATTAAATCTGAAGGCTCTAGATAGCACAGAAGCGCGATTTGCAGCATTGGAGCAATTAGATGCGAAGACACGTGCTCGCGTAGATGCCTATGCGCGCGCTCAAATCATTGAAGAAGATACCCATCGCGTTGCTAAGGCTTTGCAAGAGGCTAAATCGCAAAAGATGACGCTTAATCTCAAGAAAAAAGGCGGCAATTCGCCGATTGCAGGTTTGAAGAATCCGCAAGAATTGATCGAGTTGCTAGATAAAGCCTCCCTGGCAGCGCAAGAAGCTTCTCTTAACACTGAAGCGTACGAAATCGCCCAGAAATTGAAGCAATACTCGGCGAATGGTTCCAACTTCTATCGGATCTCAGTGCTAGAAAAAGCTCCTTCAGAAGAAATCATGACGTTTGATGAAGCCTCGCAACAGGGAGTTTTAAATGATTTATTAAAACGCCTTCTCGAAGCCCATTACGCCAAAATACGCGAAAATTACCCTGCTGACTTTCAAAATGAAGATAATACATGGAAAGAGTTTAGCAGCGTGCAAAGCAAGGTTGCAGAGTTATATTTTGCCCCGCTTTTATCCGCGATTTCAGAAGATTATCGTCAAAATCGTCCGCAGGAAAGCAGTCAGTTGATCCAAAACTTAACGCCAGAATTAAGCGCCCCCTTGCGGTTTTATGCGCATATCCGAAATGCACATCAGGCAGCTTTAAAAAGCCCAGATAAGCTTGGTGAATACGTTGCCGAATCTTCTACGCCACTTGCCGCTAGACCATTGAGTGAAACAGCAAACCTGCCAAATCAATGGAAGCTCTCTAAAGCAGCTTTCATTATCGATCGCGATCATGCGTCGCCAGTGATTGTTAAAGATAAGGCCACCAAAATGTCTGTTGGGGAATGGTCTGCAGTGCAGCCTTTACCAAATGGCGACATCTTTTTCTATGCAGTGACTGAAAAAGGGCTCCGTGAAGAAGACGAAAGCTTTAAAAATCAGTTAATTGCTGCCAAGCAGATGCTTTCCGATGAGGCTCAACGGATGCTGATGAAAAAACTGCTGGATGAATTTACGGAAAAGAAAGCGATCTCTTTCGGCTATCTTTCCAGGAATAGCGAAGAGGAGATTGAACCGGAGCTTCCTCCTGCAGAGACTGAATAAAAAATTGGAGCTCTTTTTGGACCAGTGCCAGAAAGAGCTCTCCCTTAATCCCTAAAGTGAAACTGTTATGGATGATTTTGTCTCATTAAGCTCACTTAATTTTTTTCAGCTCCAAACAAACTGTCTTCGCTTTGAAAAAACTAAAGAAGGCTTCCTCCCCAAATCGATCCTTGAACGCTATGATCTCCCTGATACCACTGGTCTTTCCGGCGAAGATGCTTTTGCTCGAGTTGCCTTAGGATGGAATAATGAAGGAATTGGCTGTACAATTTTAGTGAAAGAGCCATTTGTCGAAGCCCATTACCCCGAGATTCAAAAAGGCAATAGTGTAGAACTTTTCCTCGATACGCGCGACATGAAAAACACAGGATTTAACACCCGTTTTTGCCATCATTTCTTCTTCTTACCCAAGGAAGTCGATGAAGTTTCGCGAGGCGAGATGACGCATTTTCGCACTGAAGATACCCATGAACTTTGCGATCCCAAAGAACTCCAGCTAAAATCCGCTTTTTCAGCTAAAGAACATACCATCCAAATTTTTATTCCCCGACAATGTTTATATGGATATGATCCAGAACAATTTGATAGGCTGGGCTTTACTTACCGCATTAATCGCCCCAAAATGCCTGCACAGCATTTTGTTGTCCTTTCAAGTGAATTTCAAATTGATCAGCAACCTTCTTTATGGGCAAGTTTAAGGCTTATTAATGGAGAAAACAGTTCTAAATGAAAGACATCGGGCTCTTGGAGCCAAAATGGTGGAATTTAGTGGGTGGGAAATGCCCCTTTCTTATGAAAGGGGGATCCTAGCTGAACATCGTGAAGTGCGCGAGCGTGCCGGCATTTTCGATCTTTCCCATATGGGTAAAATCGATATTACGGGACCTGCAGCCGAAAAATTTCTCGACTATCTCTCAACCAATCGCATTCTGCGCAAGCCCGACAATTCCGCTACCTACACTGTATGGATGCATGAGGTTGGCGGAAGTGTCGATGATTTAATTATATACAGACACGATGCAGAACACTTTTTTGTTATCGTCAATGCTGCCAATCGGCAGAAAGATCTAGACCACCTACAGCGCCAGGCACTCAATTGGGATGTAAAAATTCTGCCCCGTTTTGCTGAAGAAGGAATATTAGCGATCCAGGGTCCGCAGACAACGGCTGTCGTAAGTTCGTTATTTCCACAAGCACAATTTCTTAAATCGATGCATTTTCAACAGGTTACTTTTGAGAATATTTCCGCGATTCTAGCTGCCACCGGCTATACTGGCGCGGGTGGGGTTGAATTGATCGTACCCCTAGGACATCTGCCAGCATTATGGGACTATTTTGTTGTCCAACAGAAAGTTATGCCGGTAGGCTTAGGGGCCCGAGATACGCTGCGTTTGGAAATGGGGTATGCGCTCTATGGGCATGAACTCAGTGATACGATTTCTCCCAGTGAAAGTGTCTCGGCCTGGACAATCAAAATGACTAAAGAAGATTTTCTAGGCAAAACCGCTTTGCAACAACTGGAGCAGAGTGGCCGCAAAAGATTTGCTTATGGCATACAATTGCTTAGCCCAGGTATTGCGCGTGAAGGATGTCCTGTTTTTTATCAAGATCAACCCATTGGCACAGTTACCTCTGGAACATTTTCTCCTTCATTGAACTGTGGGATTGCACTCCTATTAGTTAATCAACCCCTCCAGGAAGGAGAGCAGGTTTTTGTGACTGTACGCAACCAAATGCTTCCTGCGCACATTGTCAAACTCCCATTTATTAACTCATGCAGCATTAAAAATTTATCAAAAGCTTTTAAAGAAAGGTCGTGAGGATTATGTTTAAAAAGTGTTCGAAAAATTTTTAAGGCAAAGAAGGCGAGTCTTGAGTTTTTTTAGAAAAAAAAAGAAGCCCAAAACTCAGGTTATTAACTAGGAAATGTATTATGAAAAAATATTCTGAATCTCATGAATGGATCGAACTCGAGGGAACTGTGGGAACGGTTGGGGTCACCGATTATGCCCAAAAAGAATTGGGGGACATTGTATATGTTGAGCTCCCTAAAGTGGATAAGGAGGTTACAAAAGGCAATGAGGTTGTGGTACTCGAATCGACCAAAGCCGCCGCCGACGTGTATACGCCTGTTTCAGGCAAAATCTTGGCTGTTAATACTCAGCTCTCCACAGATGCGCAAAAAGTCAATCAATCTCCTGAAAATGAGGGATGGTTGTTTAAAATTGAGCTGACCGATCCTGAAGAATTATCAGGTTTAATGAGTCTGGAAGAGTATCGCAACCTATTCAAGTAAGAGGAGAGGATTGAGCATGGATTTTATTTCGAATCAAGAACCTCAAATTCAAGAAATGTTAAAAGTCCTTGGCATTTCTGATATCGATGCGCTATTTGCAGATATCCCTGCTCAGATTAAACTGGACCGGCCCACAGTGGATGATGGCCTCTCAGAATATGAAGGCAGCCGGTTAATGGAGTCTCTGGCGGCTAAAAATACATTTCGTTCTTTTGAGAATTATTTAGGGGCGGGAGCTTATGAACACTACATCCCTGCCCTGACAGCGGCTATTTGCAGTAAATCGGAATTTCTGACTTCCTATACGCCTTATCAGCCCGAAGCCTCCCAAGGAATGTTGCAGATTATCTTCGAATTTCAATCTGCCATCTGTGCTTTGACTGGCATGGATGTCGCAAATGCCTCGGTCTACGATGGCGCTTCGGCATGCGCTGAAGCCGCGTTGATTGCTTTAAGGTGTCATCCTGAGCGCAAAAAAATTTTAATTGCCGCTTCGGTTCATCCCAATTATCAAGCCGTGGTTGCACAGTATCTGGCAGGGCATGGCATAGAAGTCATCAAGGTTCCCTTTCAAGAGTCAGGAGAACTGGATACAGCAGTGTTGAAATCGCAATTAAATGCCGAGACCGCTGCCGTTCTCATTCAATCTCCCAATTTTTTGGGAAATATCGAAAATATGAAAGAAGTGGTTGCCCTTGCTAAACCTTTCGAAACCCTAGTCATTCAGTGTGCCAATCCTTTAGCATATGGTGTCTTTGCTTCTGCCGGAGAACTGGGTGTGGATATTGCTGTGGGAGATTGCCAGCCTTTTGGCTTGGCTTTAAATTATGGAGGTCCCTATGCCGGTTATATTGCCTGCAAGCAAGCCTTGTTGCGTCAACTGCCTGGTAGAATTGTTGGGGAAACGGTAGACACACAAGGGCGACGCGGTTTTGTTTTGACGTTGCAAGCGCGAGAACAACATATCCGCCGTGAAAAAGCCACATCTAATATTTGTACTAATCAAGCTTTAGCTGCTCTTGCAAGCTTGATAGCCATCCTTTGGTATGGTAAAGAAGGCGTGCCCAAATTGGCTTTAACCAACTTCCAAAGAGCTGCTTATCTGAAACAACAATTAGAAGCCATTCCTGGAGTGAAAACGACTTCAGGTGCTATTTTTAATGAATTTCTGGTAAAATTTCCTCATCCTGCAGCTCAAGTCCAGCGCCACTTTAGGACGCATCAAATAGAATTAGGTTTTGCGGTAGAGGCACTTTATCCCAGCTTACCCGATTGGATTCTAGTCGCTGTCACTGAGACCAAAAGCAAAATGCAGTTAGATCGTTACATTTCCATAGCCAAGGAACTGCGTCTATGAGTCAAACTATTTTTGAAAAAACGCAAACCAAACAGCATGCTTTTAGTCTGCCTGCGGATGATGCGGCGTTCATGGCCTTTGCTCCTCCAAAGAATTTGCAAAGAACAACGCCGCTTCTTTTACCCGAAGTTTCTGAATTGGACTTAACTCGCCATTTTTCCCAATTAGCGCATAAGAATATGTCGATCGATACTCACTTCTACCCTTTGGGAAGCTGTACGATGAAACTTAATCCGCGCATCAATGAATGGGCGGCCGCTTTACCCGGATTTACACGTTGCCATCCGCTAGCTCCAGTTGAATCTGTCCAAGGATGCCTGCAGATTATTCATGACCTTGTTCAGATTCTATGCGGCATTTCTGGGATGGCAGCAGGTACCCTCGTCCCTAATGCTGGCGCGCAAGGAGAATTTACCGGAATTCGGATGATTGCCGCCTACCATCAGAAACACGGTGATCACGAGCGTTGCGAGATGCTCATTCCAGATAGCGCTCATGGAACCAATCCCGCTACCGCGGCCATGAACGGATATAAACTCATTTCCATCCGGACCGATGAAAAGGGCGATATGGATATTGAACAGCTAAAAGCCGTTCTCTCTAAGAGAACAGCTGGTCTTATGCTTACCAACCCGAACACATTAGGATTATTCAGTCCCGCCATTTTGCACATTTCAGAGAGGGTACATCAAAGCGGGGGGCTATTGTATTATGATGGCGCGAATCTCAACCCCATGCTCAATCTGGCACGGCCAGGCGATATGGGATTTGATGTCATGCACATCAATCTGCATAAAACCTTTTCTACCCCGCATGGGGGCGGCGGCCCGGGATCAGGACCCGTGCTTTGTTCAAAACAGCTGAGTGAATTTCTCCCCATGCCGCGCATTGTGAAGCAGCAGGGGCAATATCAGCTTCAGTATCATTCAGAAGCAACTATCGGAAATATTGCCTCTTTTCTGGGTAATTTTGGAATATATTTAAGAGCCTATCTCTATGCAAAATTGCATGGACATTACGGATTGCGCAAAATTGCTGAACAATCCGTATTGAATGCCAACTACCTTAAAAAAAAATTATCCCCGTTTTTTACCATTCCCTTTCCACAACCCTGCATGCATGAATTTGTAATGCAAGCAGACAAATATCTGCCACAGGGAGTACGAGCGTTAGATATTGCCAAAAGATTATTGGATTATGGAGTCCATGCCCCCACCATTTATTTTCCTTTAATCATTAAAGAATGCCTGTTAGTTGAACCCACTGAAACGGAATCTAAAGCAACTTTAGATCGATTTGTTAAAATTATAGAAGCAATTATTAAAGAAATTGAAACACAGCCAGAATTGGTTAAAAGTGCACCTTATACACTGTCAGTGTCACGGCTTGATGAAGTGAAGGCAGCGCGTTTTCCTATTTTAAAGCATGCTATCGATCCTTTTATAGATTAATGCCGTAAAATTTTAATTTATTCATTCCAGTGAACTAAAAATAGTTTTAGTTTTTTTTACCTGTTGCATTGTTTTTTCAATTTGATTAATGTGACGTTTATCTTTAGTAAGATTTATGTTTTAAACGACCCTGAGAGCTTTTTTTGAACTAGGTCATCAAAGATTTAACGAAGGAAATCACAATGAAGATTAATTGGATAAATTTTGAGTTTAATCTTGGGCAATCCCTCTCTGAACCAAAAAAAACAAATCCTCTCGATGCGGTTATTGGCAAAATAATGCATGGATGCTTCAGTCGAAATAGAGATAAAATTCCGGAATACGTCTGTAGTCGAAGCCTGGGAGAAAATAAAAAGTGGAAGACGATTAAAGAATTTTTCAAGAAAATTTTAAGGAAGATAGTCAGTGTTTTTAAAAGAACACCTAAAGTGCCAAAAACAAATCCTTCTGCCCATAAGGCTAACGCTAAGCCCGCCCACATCCCAGCACCACCGCCACCACCCCCACTTTTCTCTAAACCCTCGGTTCCTGCTTCGGTAAAAAATATGCATGAAGAATTGAGAAAAAGGGTTCCTGAAACTCAACCAAATACGGCTTCGAGTGCAAATCCTTCTGCACGTCAACGTTCAATTCCAACTAAAACTGTTCCAACGCCAGTACCGACCACACTAAATTCAACTCCTGGACAGACAAAGTCAGCTCCCACGACTGGCAAAAAGGCGGCTCCCGCAGCTGCACAGTCTAAACCAGATCCAGTGCCTGCGCAGACTAAGTCAACTTCAACTGCTGATACGACTAGGCCAAATCAGCCGGCAGCGTCGCAAACGACGATGGTTCCGCCAACAACACAGTCTAAACAAGCCCCAACATCTAAGCAGCACGGGCCAACTTCAGCTGCCGAGGCAACAAGGCCAGCTCCCACAACACAAAAGACGACTGCTCCATCGGCTGCACATCCTAAACCTGCTCCAACGACAGCAAAAACCATGCCTGCAGCACAAAAGATTTTTCAGGATAAAATCAATAATCCCCCAACGGCACAAGCAACGGGGAATCCTGGAGAAGGCAAAAGACAGAATTCAAAGCTAGCAGCTCAATGGGAGAAAAACGTAGCTGCTCAAGCAGCCGCAACTAGCTCTCCGCCAAAGGAAAAAATCCAAGTCGCCAAGAAAGATCCTCACTTTCTGGCAGCTTTAGCGGCAAAAGTCGCCAAAGGAGGCTCCACACCTGAAAAAAAAGGCAGTGAGGTAGGAGTAGCCGTATCAACCACAGCAGTCCCTTCTGCCACGACAAATTTTGATTCTAAAGAAAATACTGCCTCAGCCCCGTTGCAAACTGAGGCTAGTGCAGCGGTAACGAAAAAACAGCCGCCAATGCAGCCTGTTAAAGCATCATCGCCCCAGGCATCCACTGTACTAACTCCGCATACACCTGAATCAGGCCCAGATGGAAAGCGTAAATCAACTATTTCAGCAAAATGGCAGCAATCAGTTGCGACTCCTTCTTCCTCCGAAAAGCCGCCAGTCACGACACCGTCAAAAATAAATCCAGCTTTAATGGGTAAAATAGCAGGCATTAATTTCTCTCCAAAGGGAAAACCTGCAACAACGCCTCCAAAGCAACCGCGAAAGTTGGATTTTGAAGGCGTGGAAGAAGCTCCACCTACTGCAGAAGAATTGGAAAAAATGATGAGTAGTTGTCCAGAGGCAGATTTTTTAGCTTTGGAGAAAGAAGAGCCTATGCCGGCCGCCAAAGACGATAGCTCAGTAAATTACCAAAATTATTTAGACAATTATATCAGTCCCTCAAAGCTTGGGCATCTCAATAAGGCAAGGCCAGCGTCGATAGCAGGCCAAAGAAAACCAACGCACAAAACTTTAAAATCTAGAAAACAAAAAAAAGAAAGCGTTGGAGGGGTGACAAATGAGTTTGCAAAAAAAGTACCAGATAATGAATTGGAGAATAAAGAATCTCCTCACCATTCTGCAGAAGAGGTTGAAGGTGAAGCGTCTCCACTGACATCACAAGAATCAAACGAGCCTTCCTCTGTGAAATTTAATGAAAAATCCGCAGAAAAAGAGGGCAGCTTGAAAGGGTTGGATTCGGATGGGGAAAAAAGTTCGAGCGAAGATGATTTTGTTCATGTAGGAAGCTCCCCCGAACTATCCCCCACAACAACCCCAAGAGATGACCAAAAGCAAGAAAATTAGTCTGGCGAACTTAGGGAAAGGAGCAGCCCTTTCCCGTTCAGCTTGGGCTAATCGAATGCCTCTGATTAGGTGAGTTTTCTGGTGATATATTCTAAAGAGAGATGGTCGCACACCAGGTGCTTGCTAGCGAAAGTGCGCATGCTCTCTTTTTGGGTTGGGATATTCGCTACGTAAGCACGAACGACCTCTTCAAAAAACAGAGCCTTTATCCATGGGGTTTCTTCTGGAAAAAGTTTAAGGGATTCGCCCAGCCATTTTTCTAAATCCGCCTCTTTCAATTGTTTGAAATGATTAGCCATGTAAGCTTTAAGGACTCCACTCATCAAGACATGGATGGCTTGCATTTTGGAGGATTGGTTATGGCAAAAATGATGCTTCGCGGATTGAAAGAGCGGAAAAATCAAATCAAAACTTTCCGTTTTTTTGAAAAATTCAGTTAAAGCTTGTCCAACTTGGGTTTCAAAATGGAGGATTCCTTCAGAAATTTCCAGTTGATCATGTCCACTTCTAAAAGTGTTTAAAACAAGAGCTTCCAGATATTCCTCAACCGCCATGGCATCTGCGGCTGTTGATGAAGCGTTTTTAAAAGCCATTTTTTCAGAGTCTTCTAATTTTTCTTTTTTTAAGATTTCGTCAGCTTTTTTGGCCGCTTCAGGCGACATTCCCCCCATAATCTGTAGGCGTGAATGATTAATTAAGCTTAGCCCCCTTTTAGGATTTGAAAATCCACGGTAGCCACGACAGATAGCTGCAAAAGGTTGGGAGGAAAATTTAAAGAAGCTCGTATAAGGGATCTCCACAAGGGTTCCTTTGGGCGTATTAACGATGGTTAGAGGATTTGGGAGGGCAGTGATGGCAAATCCCACAAATCGCTGGAGACGATTTTTAAGAGATTTGCTTTTATGGGTTTTGTTTTCAATCTGCTTATTCCACTTGGTAAATTCCTGCAGAGCTTCCCAATGAAGTTTACTTGCTCTCAACGTGTAGTAGTTGGTCGCAATTAAAGATGCGGCGGTGTCGCCTTTTTTCACTAAAGATACAAGACGTTTGTTGGTGTCGCAGATCAAGCGGATATGATCGGTTAAACGGGCTACTTTTTGATCCGTTTCTTTCTGTCTATTTAAACGTTTGCTTTTAGAAAAAACGGCTCCAATCACTCTGCCGATTCCTAAAAGGTGAGCATGAATCCGGCCATACCGATTGATAGGGATAAAGGATTGATCTTTGAGGGTGACGTTTTCAATTCCATGCAGGGTGACAGTCGTGAATGCCTGGACAGCATCGAAATAGGCGAGGTAATCTTTTTGAGAAAGGTATGAAACCATATTTTTCCTTTTTTTAATGAAATTCATTTTAATAGATTTATCGTTTCAAACAAATAGAAATTTAAGTAAATTAATAGATTTTATTGAGATAGTATATGGCATTTAAATATTTTATATTAGATAAAGGTTTGAGCGCAGAGGGTGGGTTTTTTCTCAAAATAAGTCGCGCTAATGGGACGTCGATTGGCAAAAATGACACACTAGCCTCTTTGCAAAAAGAAGGCATTGAGACGGATTCTCAAGTGCTAGCTTTTATCAAAAATACTCCCGTTATTTACGAAGATGGCTCTCTAATCGTGAAAATAAGCGGACTGGCTTCTTTTAAACTACTAAAACTTTTAGCCGCAACTGGACAACTATTTTATAAAGAGATCTCACTGATCCCAGATTTTTTTACTCCGGTGGAATTTTTTTATGAAGTGCAGGGCAAAGAAAATCAAAGCGTGCACGGCAAGCTACGCCTACGGGAAGATATAATCGACGTGCGCACATGTGACTTTATCGCAGGTGGTCCCCCGCATTGGTTTATTAAAGGCCCGTTTATGCGCATGATTGCGACTGATGTGCCGTGGAAATTGTTGCTAAAAACCCTTACAGAGCAGAGTCCCGATTGGGTGAACCGTTTTTTGCAAGAGCATGCTGAAGCAAGTGAAGATGAACCTAAAGTTATTTTCGCGCATCCTAGCGCAATACCAAAAACTAACCCATCGCCTATTCCATGTTTAGTCTTAAAAGATCGCCTAGGTTCCTTTGCCGATTTATGGATGGATTATGGGACAGTGCGCGTGCCTTATTTTAAATCGGAGCCTATCAAGAATCCAGCCGTGCAGCGCGATGAATCCACTGAAAAGCTCTGGGAGAACGATCTGATCGAGACGGGCTTTCAGATCAAAACCGTTGGAACCTCCCATTACTATTGTCCATTAGATCAAGTCCCAAAAAGCTTGAGCTTTCTGCTCGAACTTGGGTGGACGGTGCTTGATTGCCAGGGGAATCGCGTGATAGGTCATTCAGATATTTCGCTGCAGCTACAGTCAGGGCAAACCGAAATTTTCATTCGTGGGAAAGTGCGTTTTGAGACCCATGAAGCTAATCTGGCAGATGTTGTGGGCGCTTTTAATCGACGCGATCGATTCGTTTCAATTGGTGCTGGCGTAGTCGGATTGCTCCCCCAGAGTCTCGAGAAAGGCAGCTTTGCGCAGCTGGCAGAAGAGGGGGAGATTGTGAGTGGAGGATTGAAAGTCAAAAAGAATCATTTCGGGGCTTTAAGTGAGTTATTTGATTCCCCCTATCAGATCGCTACCGACCGTTCTTTCGATCAATTACGCGAAAGCCTCTCCACATGGAATACAGACGTGGGATTTACGTCATCACAAAATTTTTTAGGCGAACTCAGACCTTATCAAGCACAAGGGGTTAAATGGTTAAAATTTCTCTATGAGCATCATTTTAATGGGATTCTTGCTGATGATATGGGTCTTGGGAAGACTGTCCAAGTGCTGGCTTTTTTAGCCCTCTTAGACCCAACCCTTCCGACTTTGATTGTCGTTCCCACCTCGCTGATTTTTAATTGGCGCAAGGAAATCGAACGCTTTTTAAAGGGGTGGCCGCTTACGATCCATCACGGATCCTCGCGCAAGCAATTTGATCAATGGAATCAAAAAGGCATCCTCTTGACCTCTTACACGACTCTGAGGTTAGACTTAAACCTCTTTAAACCGATCGAATTTCAAGGCATTTTTCTCGATGAAGCCCAGGCGATAAAAAATGCGCATACACAAACAGCTCAAGCCTTGCAACAACTCAAAGGGGCTTTCAAACTATCCATTACCGGAACCCCGGTCGAGAATCACTTAGGTGAACTCTGGTCTCATTTTCACTTTTTAATGCCCGATTTATTGGGGGACGAAAAAGCCTTTGAAGGAGACTTACAAGCTTCGGAAGGTGATTTGCGGTATTTGCAAAAAATTAAGCGAAAAATCAAACCTTTTGTCCTACGCCGTAAAAAAGAAGAAGTCGCTAAGGATCTGCCTGAAAAAATCGAACAGATTGTGTGGATCGAAATGGCTCCGGAACAGCGTCAGGTTTATGAGGATTATTTAAGTGGTGTGCGGGGCAATCTATTTAAAAAAGTCGAATTAGATGGCATGTCAAAACATCGTATGGAAGTCCTGGAAGCCATTCTGCGCCTCAGGCAAATCTGCTGCCATCCTTTGCTTGTAACCGCACAGCAGGAAACTGCCCCTGCACCAAGCGCTAAGCTGGAAGCTCTTTTGCAAGATTTGGAATTGATCTTAGAAGAAAATAAAAAAGTGCTGGTCTACAGCCAATTCACAAGCATGCTTAAGCTCATTGCTCAACGTTTTCAACAAAGAGATTGGAAATTTGCCTATCTTGATGGCAGTACAGTTAATCGCGAGCAAGTTGTCACGCAATTCCAGGAGGATGCAGCGACACCTCTCTTTTTGATAAGCCTTAAAGCTGGGGGAATCGGACTCAATTTGACTTCGGCTGATTACGTGTATCTTTTTGATCCTTGGTGGAATGAGGCGATTGAGAACCAGGCGATAGATCGAGCTCATCGAATCGGTCGTAAGGAAACGGTGATTGCCAAAAGATTCATTACTGTCGAGTCTATCGAAGAAAAAATTCAGAAACTCAAAGAACATAAGCGCAATCTTATCGAAGGGCTCTTTGATGATTCCTACAGCCAAAATCAGCTTTCAGAAGAAGATTTTCGCTTTTTACTTTCCTAGAGAACTTAACGGGCGCTCTTTAAGATCTTGTGAAGGTGTCTCTCGCGTCTTTACCTACCTTACCTACTTTGCGTTAGACATTTTATAATCTCTTTTAAAAACTTATGAAAGGGGTGCAAAAGGAATTTGGCTATTTTCGGGCCAAGCATCTGTTAAACAAAAAACAGCTATGCTAAAATTGACGCTTGTCAATCTGGGGCTAGTGATGGCCTTCGGAACAATGCCTTAATGGGGTGTGTATTTTCCTAAAGCGTAAAAATAGAGGTTTTGCAATGAAAGACAGATGGGTGAATTGCCTAAAAAGTTTAGGATGCGTGGTTTTACTAACAGGAGTATATACTCTTGCCTTAGCCACAGAGGCTCCTTATACACTGATAGAGGATCAAGCAAAGCTGCCTATCTTGACTCCTTCCCTGGCTAAGCGCGAAACTTTAAAAATCCGTTTAAAAAATGGATTAGAAGCTTATTTGATCTCCGATCCGCTTGCGCAAAAATCAGGGGCAGCTCTGAGTGTGAAAGTTGGCAGTTGGGAAGATCCAAAAGAATACCCGGGAATTGCTCATTTTCTCGAGCATTTACTGTTTTTAGGCACCAAAAAATATCCGATAGAATCTGAATACGGTCAATTTGTGAATGAAAATGGGGGAATGCTTAATGCTTTTACGACAAACAACAATACAAGCTATTTATTTACAGTTGATAATCAGGCTTTTTTCCCAACGCTGGATCGTTTTTCGCACTTCTTTAAAGATCCGCTGTTTAACCCCTCAGGTGTCGATAGAGAGTTAAAGGCGATCGATCAAGAGTATGCCAAAAATCTTGAGAATGATGATTTTCGCCAACTATTTGTTCACAAGCAGTTATCAAATCCAGATCACCCAAATTTCGCCTTTAGTATGGGGAATAGTGAATCTTTGAAAAAAGTTTCACGCGAAGTTTTAATCGATTGGTATCATAAGCATTACAGTGCCAATTTGATGAAATTAGTGGCCTATTCTTCCGAGCCCTTAGAAAAAATGCTCTCTCACGTGGTAAAGGATTTCTCGGGGATCCCTAATAGTCAAAAAGAAATTTTTAGCACAACCCTGCCCTCTTTTTCGTCTGAAAATCGCGAGAAAATGATTTACGTCGAACCTTACAAGAATCTGCGTTCTGTGGCTCTTATCTGGGAAATGCCTGCGAAGTTTGCTGAATTTCTTGAATCCAAGCCCAGTGATCTGATTTGCTTTGTGCTCGGGCATGAAGGGAAAGAAAGTTTGCTCGCTCAGTTAAAAAGGGAAAAATTGGCTGAAGGATTGCGTTGCGGAGGGGTAAAATCCGGAGAGAAACTATTTGAGTTTTATCTAGAAATAGATTTGACCAAAGAAGGGCTGCAAGAAGTGAATACCGTTATTCTGCGCACGTTTCAGGCGATTGCTAATCTAAAAGAAAAGGGGATTCCCCCTTACCTCTTTCAGGAACTCCAGAAAACTGAAAGGATTGATTACCAATATCAGGTCAGAGAAGAGGAGTTCACTGATTTAATGAAACAAATCCGCTTAATTGTGGAGGAGCCATTAGAATCTTTTCCAGAAAAATCCCAGATCATTTCAACCTATGATGCGCCTCTCCTGCAAGAATTTTTGGAAGCATTAACTCCGGCACGATGCGAAATCCAAGTGATTGCTTCTGCAGCCGAATCTGGGGTAACCTCTGATCAAAAAGAAAAATGGCTAGGGTCTTCTTTTGCCATTAAGCCTATTCCGCAAGAGGTATTGCAAGGATGGAAAAAAGCGGTCCCACATCCTGCGATCGATTTGCCGGCGCCTAATCCTTTTGTGCCTGAGCATCTTAATCTCAAGTATCCTTTAATGGATAAACCTGAAGAAGGTTATCTCCCTGAACCGTCTAAAATTGTTGATGATGCGCATGGATTGATTTATTTTGCGCCCGACTATCGTTATCGGGAACCTAAAATCTACTGGTCATTTCAATTGCGAACACCCCAAGTGGTTGCTGATGACGCCTCTAAGTTAGTCATGGCTGACTTGTATATTAAAGGCGTCACTGAAGAATTAAATCAGCTCAGTTACACAGCTAAACTGGGAGGCTTAAATTATGCGATCGAGCAGGGCACAAATGGCATTGCCATTTCGCTGGATGGATATAATGAAAACGCCTTGGTTCTTTTTGAAAAAATTCTAGATGCCTTAAAAAATGAAGAGATCGACCAAAAAAATTTTTCCATTTACAAAGACGCATTAATAAGAAAATATCAAAATTTTTCACAAGAAATGCCGATTAGACAGGCTTCAGAGTTTCTTCGTGAGATTCTCTATAAAAAGTTTTCTTCGCAGAAACAAAAAGCGGAAGCTATTCAGAATGTAACCTATGATCAATTCAAAGCTTATAGAACGAAGCTTTTTCAAAAAATATTTGTCGAAGGCTTGCTCTACGGCAATATGACGAAAGAAGAGGCTGAACAATGTGCGGCTTTAGTCAGAAAACAGTTTCCCGCAGAGTCTTACCCTAAAAAAGAATGGCCTCAAGTAGAGGTTGTGGTTTTAAATAGAGATCAAGGACCCTTCTACCTGGAACGTCAAACACAGTCTCAAGGGAATGCCGTAATTTTAGCCATCGAAGGCGAGCCCTTTTCATTTAAAAATAGAGCCTCTCAACAAATTGTGATGCAAGCCATGAAAGAACCTTTCTTTTCGACCTTGCGCACCAAACAGCAGACCGGTTATCTCATTTTTTCTGGAGCAGAGGAAATGAAGCAGCATCTATTTAACCTCTTTGCCGTGCAGTCTAACACGCATAATTCACGCGATTTACTCGCGCGATTTGAACTTTTCATTGAGGAATTTTTGCAAGAAATGCCGCGTTCGCAACTTAGAGAAGAACAATTTCTCGCGATTAAGGCAGCCCTGTTAGCCACGGTGCAAGAACCTCCCAAGAATTTAGTGGAAATGGGGAAAGTATTGCAAGTGATTGCTTTCGAATACGATGCTGATTTTAAATGGATTGATAAGCGCATTGAGGCCCTTAAAGCCCTAACTTATGCTGAATGTTTAGACTATGCCATAGAAGTGCTTGGGAAGCAAAATAAAGCCAGATTGGGAATTCTTCTGAAAGGCACCCAATCGGATGGGAATATTTTAGATTACGACAAAATTTCATCTGTTGAGGATTTCAAGAAAAATAATATTTATACTCCCTTTACTGGAGTTTGAGCAGAGTTTTTTGGCTATGGCTTGCGCAATCCACCCCAAAGCCAACCATGGAGATTGGCTTTGGGGAAGAAGAGCGGATGATTCAGGAAACCTAAACTTAAACTGAAGGCAGCTATGTCTAAAAAAATTGTATTGGCTTTAATTTGTTTTTTTAAATTGAGCTTGGTGGGTGCTGAAGACGATTCTTATTGGGATACTCATCTTGTTCGTCCCTATGTGCACAATTCAGAATTGCAGCGACGTTGGGCATGGGCACTTTTGGCTTCTCATATGCGGGAATTAAAAGGCAATGAGCATATTTTGGATGTCGGTTGTGGAGATGGAAAGATCACAGCAGATCTTTCAAAGTTTGTTCCCAGCGGCTCTGTTATTGGGATTGATCCCTCTTTGGCTATGCTTGCCTGGGCAAAAAACAGTATAGTCCTTTAGAGTATCCTAATTTATTTTTTGTTGAAGGCGGGTTTTTAGAGCCGAATGTTGCAGGACCATTTGATGTCATTGTTTCTAATTGTGCTTTACAGCACTGTGAAAATAAATTATTAGCTTTTGAAAATGTTTATGGACTGCTGAAGCCGAGAGGAAAGTTGTTATTATCTATTCCCGCTATAGATAATCCAGCCTGGAAAGAAGCTTGGAGACATCTTGAGATGCTGCCAAAATGGGCTTCTTATTGGGAGGGTAGCCGTCCAATACATTTCTTATCTGTTGAGAGATACATTGAATTACTAAAAGATGCCAAATTTCATCCTCTAAATGTAGAAAAGATTCAAACCCAGGATCCTTTTATCGACAGAGAGGAATTTCTAACATTTCTTATTGGGACAATGACTCCTGCCGTTCCTTTGGAATTAGTCCGAGATTTTTTTAATGAGCTGATTGATGAATATCTTCATTTATTGCCTGACGCTCTAAAGCCTGATGGGGTTGTAGAAGCTCGTTTTGGGCGCATTGTGATTGAAGCAATGCGCTTGGACTGACTTCTATTTAAGGATTGCATCCAAAGGAGTATGCTCTGAGCTTAATACGAATGCCAGTGATGGGAAGTTTTCAGTATTTTGCGAAAGCGTGTGTAAGTAGGAGACATACTCCTTCACACAAGCATCCTCCTTAGGTGGGGGGTTCAAGCTGAGAAAAACCATTCCAGCATTTTTGGACAATTCTTTGATCAAATGAATTGTTTCTTCCATTGGTTCCGCCGACACGTAGACATCGATATCAATAGGCAGCCTTTTAGAAATTTTTATGTGCTCAAATTGCGCGATTTTGCTTTGTTTTTTTAGCTCATCTTCCACAAAGGCTTTGACGCATATGCGCGTATTTTTCCAGGAAGGATTGCACTGCAGCATGTAAGCTAGAACTAGCATTAGTTCAGAATTTTCTTTGAAGTCATCGTGCCACCAAACGTGGATATCTCGCATGGTATTGCTGTCCTGCACTTCTTTTTCATCGTTCATAATGACAACGTTATATTGTCTATTTAAAGCTGTTTGAAGCACAGTCACAAAGTCTGTTGATTTATCTTCTTTTTTTATGCCCCCTAGCACAATTGTATTGGGGATCAGCGGCCCAAATCCATAATGTTCGATCATTTGATTCATCCCGCAGATGATCGTATCGCATTCTTTGATTTGGACAAAAGCATCGATGTTTTTGTTCTTGAAGCGTTTAGCCATTAGGATAGAGAGTTCTTTGCGTTTCTCAAGGGTGATTTTCCCTTTAGAAACGAATGAAGCCATGGTTAAAAAACTTTTACTTTGGCCGATTGCTTCAGAAAATTTTATTAATGGCGTGGAGTGTTGCTCAGAGGATTTGGTAAAAACGAGGAAATGTGGGCGCCAGGATTTAGAGCTATCTCCTTGTGCCAGTTGATAGATCGCCGATCTCGAAAAAAAGAACAGAATGCCTTGCCGGATATCCACCCACGAAGCTTGGAATTTACTTTTCTTGACCAAGAAGTAAATGAAAGAAACGAGGAATAGGGAAAGCATGGCATAGCCGGCATCAATCATCAGCATGGTCATTAAACATAAAGCCGCACCTGAAATAGAGATGAGCCAATGAATTTTAAAACGGGGTCTCCAGCTCGGATTGGCCATGAGAGTTTCAATGCCAGCGGAGAGATTTAAAACGGCGTAGCAAATCAACGAAATCATGGTGAGCAGGGGAGCCAGAAGATTGACGCTGCCGAAATAGACTCCCAATAAGGCAATCAAGCAAGTCGCGAGAGTGGCAATGCGCGGCTCTTGCATTGGGCCATAAGTTTTTCCGAAAATCTTAGGGGCAATGCCATCATCTGCAATAGCTTGTAACGTTCGTGGGGCACCTAGAAGGCCTCCTAATGCGCTTGACAAGGTTGCTCCCCAAATGCCTACGAAGATTAAAGAGGGTATGCTGGCGATATTAAGCATAATAAACGGATCGCTAGCCAACTGTTCAATGGGAGCGCGATTCACTAAAAATAGAGTAATTGCTGTATAAATAGCATATGCCACTAAAATGGCACTGATGGTTCCAATAGGAAGAGAACGGCTCGGATTGCGTAAATCGCCGGAAAGTGAAACGCTGGATTCGACTCCTGTCATAGCTGGGAAGTAAATGGCAAAGACGGCCCAAAACCCCATCATAGGCATTGGAGGAATCGCAGAGGGGATCGCATCGGGCTGAGGGGGCACGGAGCTCCCGGTAAATAGCGCTAACAGCGAAGCGATGATTGAAATGAAAATCACGAGTTGCACTTTTAAGGCTCCTCTGACGGATGTGTAGGCTAATCCAGTCAAAATGCCTAACGTAGTAATTCCAATAGAGGTAATCGACCAATGAGGCACTAATTCATTAAGGGATTCGGCAAAACCAATCACACAGAAAGCAATGGTTAAGGATTGTCTAAAAAATAACGGAATCCCAATCGCAGAACCAGCTTCGATGCCGAGGGAACGCGATAGCATGTAATACACCCCCCCTTTGCCAATCTGGATATTGGTAGAGATGGCCGCCATCGATAAAGTCGTAATGAGGGCGATCAACGCGGCAAACGTCACGATCATTAAAGAGGTGGTTAAACCCACTTGACCGACAATCCAGCCCAATCTCAAAAAAATGATGACGCCAAAAAGCATCAGAATAGAGGGCATAAAAACGCCCAGGAAGGTGCCGAATTTTCTTTCTGATTTCTCTGCCACAGCTTCTGTGCTTGTGCTAGAAGACATGGAGCGCCAAATTCTTGTGAGGGTTAACATCATCGGTATCATCTCTTTTAAGGGATTTTTATTGAGCAAAAGGAGGAGTAGTTAGGTTTATACTGCAGCTTGGCTGCAGTATAAACCTTCTCTTTTGCGCAATTTTGGAAATTCAATCTAGGGAAGCAGATGACTGGACATCCCTAACATTAAGAGGGAAATCTGTTCACTGCTAAGCTCTTCTTTTCGGACGCGTCTTAAAGTTAAAAAGGTCGATTGCTGCATACTTCTAATGGCGCTTTCTGAACTAACTTCGTGCACCCATGAATCGTTATGATCGTAGTACTTGCCTTGAGGTGTTCGTTCGATGCAGGTGTAATGTCCGTCGTCTGCTCCTCCCGCATGCACGATTGCAGTGGCAACTTCGTAAGTGCAGGCATATTTAGGCAGTATAGTCATTCGAGTATCATCTTCGTTAAAACCCACTCGGTTGGGATCGCATTCATATAAAACTATGCATCCGTTGGCATCGATATCAATATCGCGGGCACATTTTTGCTTAATAGGATATCTATTTTCAAGTATGGCCTGGAGTGCTTCTGCTTCGCTAATGACCACATTTCGCTGGATATTGATCGATAAAGTTTCGGGAAGATTTACGAAAACTTGTTCGATCGTATAATCAGCTACACGTCTTTCTGTGTCTTCACCCAAGACAAGGTCGGAAGTAATTTCAACCACATCACCTTGATATTCTTGTCTAAAGTAGTCAGATATATTCACTCGCTCATTTGGTTTGTTTAGATCGGCACTTTTAAATGTGAACGAAACGGTTGAACCAAAATTTTGGGTGGAAGCTTGCTTAATTTGCCCTTTTTTTAGGCTAGAATACAATTTAATGGCTTGGTAGAATTGCTGCCTAGTTTTTTCGGTGGCAGCAGTTTGATCCAATTCAGCATTTGTGGGCCATGCAAAACGGGCTTCAAACAATAAAAGAGCTTCTGCAGCCTCTTGCTGGTTCAAAGCTTGAATATTTTGATTGGGCATAAGGATAGGAAGCGCATTCACCAATCGTTTGCAAAGCTGTCTGTCGACCGTGCCTTCCTTTTGCGTACGTAATGTGTAAATGACGGTTTTAAGTGTTCGCTGCAGTTCCAAAATGGCGGCTTTCTGCTGTGCAATCAGTTTGGCTTTGTCAGCATCAGGAGTTTCCTTTGGGGTGGAATAAGCAGACGAGGGCAAAGTCTCGACATCGACTTCAAAGAGGGCGTCTCTTTGAGGGGAACATGCCAATGTTGTTAACACAGAGTTTAGCCAGCAGGTGTTTCCGACGTTAGGCAGTCCAACTAAAATGCCCTCAACAGGAGGGGGAGGGAGCTTGCCTGGATCGGGCAAGGGATTTGCGGACGTAGCTATGTTATTGCTCGAGGTTTTTGAAGGCGTGGGGTCAGAAGAAGCTACAGAGGGTTTAGGTGTCGGATTTGGCGTTGGATTTATTGGATTTAAGAGGGGATTATTGAGAAGATAACGCTGAATCTTTTTGATTTTTCTTTGTTTAATGCATGAGGCTGTCAATGTAAAAGCTGGGAAAGTTAAGATTCCCAGGGAACAAAGGAATGCAACAGTTGAAATCAGGAAGACTAAAGCTTTCTGCTTTCGATTGAATTTGACTGAAATATGGCGATGATCTCCACCTGTTAAACACAATGTGCCTTCGGATATAGACTGTGGGTCAAGTGTAAAAGGTTTTTCCCAATGATCCTTGGTAAAGCATCGGCTGAGTATTGGATTAGGCATTAGATTTCCTCTAGGATTAAAAAAGAGATTATATCAAATATTTTGTTTATAGTAAAGCTTTTAGTTCATTTAAGGTCTCTTTAGACCCTTTAAACTTTTGGGCGATTTGCGTTAGTAAAGCTTTATTGGCCGTTATTTCTGTTTCAGATTTGTAAAAACTTAGCGCATTTTTAAGCGCATATTCGCGATCCCAAGCAGACCATTTCTTATACATTTTATCAGCCTGTATTTCCGCCTGCGAGGCCGCTTGATCATTTGGCAGTGTTTTTTGCAATTCCTCTAAGAGGCTCAAATAGAGCATGCTTCTAAAGGCCGTTTTTAGTCCAGCCCAAGCACATATTCCAGCTTTTTGAGCTTTATACTTAAAACAAATGATGTTTTTAGCCTTTAAAGCGGTATGCAAAGTTTGTCTGGCCTCCAGATCTTCAGGTTGGGCTTTTTCTGTGGATCTCATGAGAGAGAAACTAGCAGCGCTTGGATCTATAATTCGGTACATTTGCGTTCCCGGCGGTGTCGCGGATTCAAATTCGCGGCCGCGATTATTTTCTGTCATGACACCTTTATACAAAACTCGGTAATAAGCATGGTCCTTAAAGCCTGAGGCAACTAAAACAGGTTTTCCTTGATGATAGCAAGTGTGCTGATTTTTTGCTCGTTGTTCAGGACTTAAAAACCTGTCAACAAAGTTTTGCTTGAAAGCATTTAAGATATTCTGACGTGCATTTTGGGTCAACCCTGGCGACTCAGCAGGAGGGTGATTCTTAAAAAATGCATCCAGGGAGAAGCTCATTTCAGATATCGTAAAAGCCGCATCAAAACCATTCAATGTCACTTCATTGCCTGCAAAGCTTCCCTGCGCTTCGAGATCAAAACGATGAGCCAAAAATTTCTGTCTGAGCCAATCCTGATGCTGTTTAGGATTCACACCGTTACGATGGAATACATCTAAATGAGCTATTTCTTGGCTGATATAGAAGTGATTATAAGCTCCTGAAATGGCATAGGGCTCACCTTGAAAGCCTTTGTGTTGAATAAAAAATTCGAGGACTTTGGGAGAGACATTGGCATTAAAAACCAGCCTAAATCGATCGCTCATATTGCCAGAGTGATCTTGATAAGTTAGCCCATGGTGGAGCATCAATTCGATAAGTTCAGGATTGGTTGCCTGCAGGGCTAAAGCGTAAAGAGGAGAATGATTGTGTTCGGTTGCGGGATCAGCCTGGTGCTCAAGTAATAACTTTAATGAGACAGGATCCTCCTCGATAATGGCCCCCAACAGATCGGTACTTTCGATCTTTGCTCCATGTGCAAGAATCACTTTGAGAGCTTTATGACTTTTGTAAATAATCGCATTCTCGACCAAGCTGGAGTTTTGATCATTTTTTTTATGAAGTTCGGCCCCTCTATTAATTAATTCATTAGTCAGTTCAGGGAAGTCATAAATGACAGCAAGTTCTAAAGGCGTACAGTAGGGGTGTTTTGAGAAATTAGGAGAAGCTCCTTTTTCTAGGAAAAAAGCTGCAATTTTTGGTTGGTTTGCCGCTAAAGCAGCGCATAATGGGGACCTATCATTTTCAAAGAAGTTGACTTCCATGTGATGTGTTTCAACCAGCCATTTCACAAATTCAAACTCACCGCCAACGGCTGCCATCACAAGATAGTTCTGCAGAATAGGAAGTGGAATATTTGTTTGGTTTTTGATTTGTTGAATTTCAAAGGCGTTCCACTGCTTTTCTAAAAATAATGAAGGACGCGTAGGGGAGGGTGCAGTTTCTTTTGATGGGGGTTGCGGAGCCACTATTAAAGTTCCTGGAGTTATTTTAAAGGTGCTAAAGCGAGGAAAATGTTCAATCTGCTTTAATCCATAAGCTTTAGAAAATGCGGCAGTCGCAGCAGTTCCACAAGGAGGCGGTGTAGTGGGCTTTTCAAAAAGGGCGCTGTTTGTCGCTTTGATTGTTTCGAATCGCTTAATTTTTTTTTCATTAATCCAAATGCGATGAAGGATTAAGTGCTTTAAGCGATAGATTTTTGTAATAATAGTATCTTTAACAATTGAAAATTTATTTTTGCGATTTAAGCAAAAATACTTAGGAAGTTCTTCTTTCTCAATCTTTAAATTTTGTTTAATTTGATAGGAGTTCAAATTTACAATATCAGAAATGGAGAGAGCCATAAAGAAACCTTATTTAAAAGAAAAATATTAGAGTCATTTTACCATGCTTATTAATAAAAAATAAGTAAAAGTTTTATGCTCCAACTAAAAAATAAACTAGGGATTTTTTACTCTTGTTTTTTATTCAAGTCCTTCCTAGTTTTAGTGAAAAAATTTACACCTGGGGTTTGGACTAATTGCCCCTTGAACAAGGGGAATCACAGAGGCACAGACTCGAGTTTAGCGTTTATTTGCATAAAAAAAGGTAGATCAGCATTTTAAGTCTCTCAAACGACCAAGTAAGGAAGGCAATGCTGAATCTACCAAATGCCATGAAAAAAATGCTAAACTCGAGAGAGGGAGACACAGAGGAGATTAATTCTCGATTCAATAAAATGAAAACGGGCAAGGTTCATAGTATTCTTTTCAACCACGAAAGGAGGAACCATGAACCTGCTCAAAGCTCTCTTGATGATATTTGTTCTGTGGAGACCGGTATTTTGCAAACAAGCTACCTTTATCCGTACTAAAGAACTGTCCTTTGCATGCCTATGTGGATATGGTCGAAAAACCATTACAAACATGGCTATTGAAATTACGAAACAGACGTTGCGTAAATTCAGTCCAATTTATAGATGCCTGGTATTATCAGGCATCGAAGGGCGAATACGGCCAAGAAAACTTGAAAATTGGCCGTATCTAGTCCTCTATAAGGAATGCATTCCAGGTGTCAGGAGGGCACGGAAAATTTTTCGCGATATTTTCAGATAACCAAGCAAGTATTTACGTAAAATACACAAAAAAGTATAATAAGAATTATTACAAGGGGTTTGATATGAAACAAGGGCAACATCCACAGAAAAAAGTTAGGCTCAGCGTAGATTGCACGGAGCAAGAAAGAATGTATATTAAAATGATCGCGACTAAGAATCACATGACGATTAGTGAGTATCTTTTATCTTTCGCTCGCAAGGAAATGCCTAAGTGCGGGGGTCATCACTGCAAACGCAGCCATGAACCGAGCGAAGAAACAGCCAAAGTTTTAAGAGAAACTGACGAAGGAAAAAACTTAATAGAACATGAAACGCTAGACGAATTCTGGGATGCATTAGGATTCAGCCCACATGCTTAAGCCAAAATACTCAAAGAAGTTCAAAAAAGATATTAAGAAATTCGAACATCAAAAAACTGCAATGCTTGAACTTCGTGGAGTTATTGAATGCCTAATGAAGCAAGAACCGTTGAATGAAAAGCACTGCGACCACCCATTAAGCGGGAATTGGGTAGGCCATAGAGAATGTCATATAAAACCTGACATGCTCCTAATTTATAAGACCGATATCGAAAGCTTATCTCTAGAGAGAGTTGGTTCGCATTCAGAACTTTTTAAATAAATCACTGTAGTTATCACGACAAACGGAAGATACTTAAGTTGTGAAATTTAACAATGGATTTATGAGAAAACTATTACTTACAAAGCGAGCAGGGGAAAGCCCTAATGAGCAGTGTTTTATTGCGCGCTTGGTAAAAAGTACATGTACTCCATGACATTTGCTATTCACTTGACAGCAGAAAAAATTAGTCATGGGCAGAGTGAATATCCCTCCTTGTACTTCGAAAAGGTTTCCTAAAGCTACTTGAAATATAACGTGAACTATTATGAAACCCGTAACATGGACTGCAAAGAAAGAAGCTCAGATCATGGATAAAATCGATGCATTTGAAAAATATCTTCTCTCTCAATTTGATTTATACTAGGAGATTAAAATCCATGAGTTGACCACTTCTATGTTCCTCCGCTTGCTTTTGGGAATGATTCCAATTTTTCAGTTTGACTTGATAGCTCATTTGTTTGCTGGTTTGATGCTAATTACACCATAGATTTACTAGACATACCCTTCCGCTCTCATAGCTGCCATGACATGAGCACATTCAAAAATATCCTGGCATAAAAGTGTCTGTTTCTTGAATCTGCAAAGATTCATCCTTTTTTCCAAAGCATGCCGAAGATCCATATGGTGGCTCTTCCAATCACCCAGAGGTTTATGAAAAGGGTCTGCTTTTAGTTTTTCAGTCCATTTAGCTTCAATCTTTTTTAAATCTTCATTCTGGGGATCTGAGAGCAGCAAACTATGATTATCTAAGTTTGATAAATCAAGCATTGGGACCTCAAATTAATCTATTTTTATACGCTATAATTATATTTTACTACAGATAAAAAAAGAATTAAAAATTGGCATCTCTAAAGGGATTTTAATTAGAAATCTCGAATTTGCAAAATTGTTCGAATTTTGAGGGGTAAAGTTGTAAAGAAATCTGATGTATAGTGCTGAAAAAATTGATAGAGAGTGGTGATTTGTCGCATTTATGCACTTCCTAAAGATTAGTCTGATGAGCGGATGATTTTGTGGTCATGGCAAAACATATGGGTTCAAGGATTATAAGTTGGATAGAGGAGAGCATCGAAGGCAGGCTTGCTCTTGGTATAAACAAAGAGAAAACCACTATTGTGGACGTCAACAAACAGGGTAGCTACCTGAATTTTCTGGGGTTTTCCGAAGAACTGAATCCCATTGAAGATCCCAATCACAAGGTTAACATGGACTACCTTGTTCGTTTGCATTACCACACTTCCTAAAGCAAAGGAGCAGGATTTCGAATGAGAGTGGCATAGTAATGGGAAAAGGTAGCAGCCATGTCGCCATCGATGATGCGATGATCAAAGCTCCATGAAAGGTTTAGAAAATCGCGGATTTCCACAGCTCCATTTTTGGCAGTAGGCTGTTTTTGAATTTTGGACAGAGCGAGAATCCCCACTTCAGGATAATTAATAATTGGAGTGGCCCACAAGCCCCCGCCGCCGAGGACGCCAAAATTGCTGATCGTAATCGTCGAATCTTTCATATCATGCGGCGAAAGCTTATGATGTGCCGCCCGTTCTTTTAAGGCTTCATAGGAGCGAATCACTTCCGTCAAAGACATTTGATCCACATCCCTTAGGACTGCAACAATTAATCCCAGTTTTGTCGACATGGCAATACCGATATGATGTGCCTGGTGAATTCGAATGGAATTAGAAGCAAGATCGAGCGAACTATTAAAAAGCGGATATTGCTTTAGGGTCAACGAGAGCGCTTTAATAAAAAAGGGCATAAATGTAACTTGAATATTTTCTTTGGCAGCCTCAAATTTAATTTTAGAGCGCAGTTTAATCAAGCGCGTAGCTTCGACCTGCTCAAAATAAGAAAAATGGGGAATCATTTGCTTGGAGAGGGCCATTTTTTGTGCCATCGCTTGACGGATTCCGAGCAAGGGTTCAACCTTGTCGTCAACCAAAGCCAGTGTGGGCAATAAAGCCTTTGGAGCAGATTCTTGAGATAAGTATTGTTTAATATCTTCGTGCGTCACTTGTCCGTGGGACCCGGTAGCTGGCATCTGATTTAGATCGATGCCTAATTCGTGCGCGATTTTGCGCATAGCCGGGACAGCTAAGGCTTTTTTTGCCGCACACGGAAGGGGGTCTTTAAGGGGAGCTTTTTTGAGAGGCGCAGGTGCTGAAGGAGCTGTTTTTTCACGGGTTAGGTTTTTATGCGTGGCCACATTCTCGGCAACTTCAATATCATAGAGAGCTTTCCCTTTAATCGCTATTTGTCCGGGCTGAATGTACATTTTAGCTAATTTCCCAGGATAAGGCGCAGGCAGCTCGACCGTGGCTTTATCTGTCATGACAATCACCACAGGCTCGTCTTGCTTAAGCTCTTCATCGATTTTTTTTAACCATTCAATGACTTCTCCCTCCACCACTCCTTCACCAATATCAGGAAGCGTCACTGTAAAAATGTGTGTCATGGAATGCCTTTAATAATGAACGGTTTCAAGAACTGATTGGATGACACGATGCGCATCAGGCAGGTATTCGTGTTCAAGTGTATGTGGAAATGGGGTGTCAAGGCCGCAGCATCTTTTAACTGGAGCTTCCAGGCTTAAAAAACAATTTTCCTGAATAGTCGCCGAAATTTCAGCTCCGAATCCGCAAGTGAGGGGGGCTTCGTGGGAAATGACACAGCGGCCAGTTTTTTGGACCGAGGCTACTAGGCACGGAATATCCAACGGATTCAATGTGCGCAAATTAATGACTTCCACATCAATATGATGCTCCTGAAAAAGCTTTTCGGCAGCCTCCATATTTTGATGATGCTGTGCGCCCCAGCCGATTAAAGTGATATCTTTTCCTGGTCGTGGGACATGCGCTTTGCCGATGGGAATTGTATACTCTTCTTCAGGAACTTCTTCTTTAAGCGAACGATATAAACGCTTGGGTTCGAAGAAAAGAATCGGATCATGACTTTGAATGGCAGCCGTCAATAAACCCTTGGCGTCATAAGGAGAAGAAACCACGATGACCACCAAACCTGGAACGGCAAGAAATTGGGCTTCAGGAGATTGTGAATGATAGTGCCCGCCATGAATACCGCCGCCGTAGGGGGTCCGAATAATGAGCGAACTCGTATACTGCCCTGCCGTCCGGTAGCGCATTTTAGCTAATTCATTAACGATTTGGTCGTAAGCTGGAAAAATGTAATCGGCAAATTGGATTTCACAAATAGGTTTTAAGCCTTTTTGAGCCATGCCGATGCCAAATCCTACGATGCCCTGTTCGGCTAAAGGGGAATCAAAGCAGCGTTCATCTCCAAAAGCTGCGTGCAGACCAGCAGTGACGCGAAAAACGCCGCCGAAAGATCCGGCGTCTTCGCCAAAAGTGACCAAGCGGGCATCTTTGGCAAATTGCTGGTGTAGCGTTTGATTGAGTGCTTGTATGATGTTCATTTCAGGCATAAGGATTCCTACTCGTGGGGTTCATACAGCGTTTTAATTTCTTGAAATTCGTTGTTTAAGCGCGGTGGAATTTCGAAATAGACATCTTCAATGAGCGATTGGAGCGGCGGTTTAGCTGTTTTTTTGGCAATGAGAATTGCATCGTCGACATCTTTTTTAATGGTATTCAACAGCTTCTCTTCTTGAGCATCGTCCCAAAGCTTTTTAGCCATTAAATAGAGCCTTAAACGTCGAATCGGACATTTTTTTTCCCATGCCTTGACTTCGCTATCGTCACGGTAGCGGCTGGGGTCGTCAGAAGTGGAGTGTGCTCCCATGCGGTAGGTCATGGCTTCAATGAGGATAGGTCCTTGATTTTCCAGGCATAATTTTTTGGCTTGAGAAACTGTTTCATAGATGGCAAAGAAATCATTTCCATCAACGCGAAAAGCTTGTATGCCATAGCCAATCCCTTTCGGATAAATTCCATCCGAAGCAAATTGGCAAGTGCTGGGAGTTGAGATGGCGTAGCCATTATTACGGCAAAAGAAAATAGCCGGAGCTTTTCTCACCGCAGCAAAGTTCAGCCCCACATGGAAATCCCCTTCAGAAGTGGCTCCATCCCCAAAGTAAGCAATGGCAATCGTTGGTTCCTTTTGAATTTTCATCGCATAGGCACAGCCAGCGGCATGGGGAATTTTAGTGCCAATAGGAGATGAAACCGGGACGACATTCAACACTCTAGATCCAAAGTGGTTAGGCATTTGGCGCCCCAGAATCAGGTCTTCTTTCGTGCCAAACATATGATGTAAATATTCGGTTGGAGTAAATCCCCTCCAAAACATGATGCCTAATTCCCGGTACTGGGGGTACATCCAGTCTTCCAGGCTTAAAGCTGCAGCGCTGGCTACCGCACAGGCCTCTTCTCCGAAAGAACTAAGGGCAAAGGAAATGCTCCCTTGACGCTGTAAAGTAATCATTCTTTCATCAACATGCCTTGTGAGCACCATCGTCTGGTATCCTTTTAAGAGAATAGCATCCGGGATGTGAGTTGTGCATTCTTGAGAAAGCACCCCCAATTCATCTAAGTAGGAAAGAGTTTTAATCTGCATGAATTTCGAAAATCCTTTTGGCAGGTGAATATAACAAGAAAATAACTGATTTTGCTTATTAGTACAAGCCGGGGCTGAGGAGGTAAAGAAGGCACCTTCTTGTCTTCGTGATATTATTTTTTGAAAGTTTTCAAGGAGAGATCTTGGGGATAACTTCTAGCTAGAGAAAAAAGTTTAAAGGTTTTATAAATAGAACGAAATTTACCAGGGGATAGCCATGTTTATTAGTCATAATAAAGTTCGCATGCATGATACAGACATGGCAGGAATATTGTATTTTCCACGTCAATTTCGATTTGCACATGATGCTTTAGAAGATTGGGTGGAGAGCGAAGGCTTAGGTTTCCATCAAGTTTTTCATAAAGAGAACTTCGTGTTTGTGATTGTGCATGCCGAAGCCGATTACTTAGCTGCGCTCCAAGTTGGTGATAAATTGGAAGTGCACTTAACTATAGAACGCATTGGAAGAAGCTCCTTTACCGTAAATTATCGCATTTATCGGGCTGAAAAATTAGTAGGGACAGTCAAAACGGTGCATGTGACATTGCAGGCGCATTCTCGTACTAAAATTGAAATTCCCGAGAACTTTCGCCGTATTCTATCTCAACATTTAATTGACTCGAGCGGGGTCAGTATGAATTTACCTGAATGAACATGGCGTGAGACCTTTCCCAACGCAAGGTTAGGATCATGACAAAAAAGCACAGAGCCTTGGTCTTGAGCCAATTGAGTAAGGAGATGTGTTTTTTCATCGATCAAAAGTTCAGGAAAGCGATCATATCCCATTGTGATCGGCAGGTGCAGCCACGCTTCTCCGGGGATTAAATCGCTAGCAAATAAGAGAGGTCCGGTTGACAGTTCGATTCTTGTTAGCATCAAGCCCCTCGTATGTCCTTGCGAATAGAGAAAAGTCAGGCCATCCTCTAAAAAGGGGGTGGCGTGGGGATCAATTAAATTCAAACGCCTAGACGTATTTAATAATGGAAAAAGCTCCGGAATAAATGAAGATGTTTCCCGAATGTGAGGATGCAGTGCATATTCCCAGTGTTCCCTGCCCACATAGTAGCTTGCATTAGGAAATAAAAGCTGTAAAGGGGCTTTTTCATTATAGGCCGTAAGCAGTCCGCCAGCGTGGTCAAAATGCAGGTGGGAAAGAATTACGGCATCAATATCCTCATCTGTCAATCCGATTTCATTCAAACTGACAAGAATCTGATTAACATGAGCTATTTGATAGCGTTCTCTAAGTTTAGGTTCAAAAAAAGCCCCGCTACCCGTCTCGAGCAAAATATTTTTGCCGTGCACCTGAATTAATAGGGCGCGGCTGGCCAAATAGATGCGATTAAGAGGATCAGGGGAGATCCAGCGCTTCCACAGTTCTTTGGGCGCATTGCCAAACATCGCTCCTCCATCTAAAGCCAGCCGGTTGCCTTCTAAAATAGTGAGTTTCATGGCCATTCGGGCTCTCTTTTTTCTAAACAAGCTTTCATCCCTTCTAAGGCTTCTGGAGATGTTCGCATTTCCTGATGATCCTTCAGCAGTTTTGCTAAATCTTGTTCAAATGAGGCTGGATATAACATCTCGATAAGAGCTTTGGTTTTTTTAATAGCCTTAGGAGCTCCTTTTAAAATGGATTTAGCTATTTTTAAAGCTTCATCAAGGAGGCTTGTTAAGGGAGCTACGCGATTAATTAATCCAATTTCTTGAGCCTTTTCAGGGGTGATCGGTTCCCCAGTCAAAAGCAATTCTTTCAAATCTTTTTGTCTGAGCTGGCGCACCAAAAAAATCATTACCTGAGAGGCCACCAGGCCGCGGCGGGCTTCTGGGTAACCGATTTGCGTGCCTTCAGCAGCGATGCTTAAATCACAAGCACTCATTAGTCCTGCACCGCCTCCTATGGCAGCGCCATGAATTGCGGCTATGGTAATTAAAGATGTTCGATACAAGGCGCTAAGAGTTTGAGCAATCATTTCCCCAGAAGCGAGAGAAAGGGAAGGCTGACTGGCTTCATTCAGATCCATGCCGGCACAAAACACAGGGCCTGCACCTTGGATGATTAAAATTCTTTTACTGGGAATTTGTTCGATGCTGCGCAAAGCTTCTAGAAAGGCTTTTAGAAGATCGATATTTAGCGCATTCCTTTTTTCAGGTCTATTGAGAGTCAGAACCGAAATTTGCGGCGTGATAGAAGCTATCGAAATTAAAGAGGTCATGGGATAGCCTTTGGTGGCATGCATTTTTGTAATTGGGCTTCTGGAATATCCAATAAAAGCTCAAGAGTAATTTGCCCGAGTGCTTTCCCTTGGGCATCTATACGTAAGGATTGACTGCCTCCAACACCCAGAGCACCTTTAAGGACAAAATTAAATGCTAATAAATTGGGTAATTCGTAGCGGATGGCGCATTGAAGGCCAGTGGGGGCGAGAAATTTCGAAAGATGCTCTGCAGTCAAGACTTTATGTAAAAAATCATAACCTTCAGGGGTGTAAGCAATCACGCCCACATTAGCATCCGAGCCTTTATCTCCACTGCGGGCATAAGCAATTTCATATAACCGGATGTACATAGTAAAGCTCTCTTTAGAGGAAGGATTTCAAGTAATATATACCAAATCATTTCTTCATGCGCAATGCTCGAGAAATAAACTCTCGAGCATTGCCGCTTGTCCTTAGGCAGAGCGGTATTCGTCGATTAACGCCAGCGTGTCATCCGATTTCCCTGCTTCAATCAGAATTTCGATCGGATTCTTCCCTTTTGCTTCGACGTTTTTGACAAAATCGTGATAGTGCGGTTTGCCTGTTTTATCTTTTAGAATCAGATAAGCGACTCCTTTAGCCACTTCTGTTTTATCTAGTAGATGTTTCACTTGTTTTTCAGTACTTCCGTTAAAGAAACTCTCTTTAAACCCATATTTTTGCTTAAGCGCTTCCTGATCGCGTTTTTTGGGATCTAGCTTAACCATTTCTTCCAGAACCTTTCCGCCCATTTCCCCAAATTTAGCTTTGTCATAAGCGGGGATGGCCGGATGTGCATGTGCAGCGCCAGCCGTGGATTCCGCATGGGCTGTGGGAGGAGGTGACTTTTTAATCAGCTCGGCCACCTTGGTTTTGTCATTTAGGAGTTCATGAATTTTATTAGGAGCGATTCCGGCCAAGTGGCTTGCAGAGCCAGCATCAAAAGCCGAATCAGTAAGCTGTACAATATTATCTTTTTGGGCTGGTGTTAAGGCCGTTAGCTCTTTCTCGAAGGCTGCTTTTTGCTCTCCATCCTGAATATGTCTCGAAAACTGTTTAATCGCACGCTCTCTCACAATCGGAATAAGGAATTTCTCTTTTAATGTAATGATTTTCTTATCGTTAAGGTCGTCACCCACTGCATCAAAAGCTTTCTTGAGCTCCCGAATCTCTTTCTCTTTAAGGGTTTCTAGTTTGCTTTTAATGATGTTGGAGTTAAACCAATTTTTTTCACTCACTTTAAAATAAAGCTTTAAGCGGCTGATCAGATTATTGTGTGCATTGACTCCTGCCCGATGCGTTTCTTTGACAGTTGCTCCCGTAGATGTTTTGCCCGCCTTTTTAGCAGGGACTGGCATTTCAAAAGCGTGTGATTTTTCATGTTTTGGACTAATTGTTTTAATCATATTAGTATCCTTTTTTTAATTATGTTTATTATATCCTTACATTATCATATTTAATTATTTTTAATTATCAATTAACTGTAACTTTTAATTCTTGTTTTTATTAATAGTTGATTATCAATAATGTTGAGGCATAAAAAAGCTTGAATCAATATCCGAGAAGGGATTTGCAAGCTGAGGTTTTCTTGAGGATGGCAATAGTGGGATAGGGGTCCTTAATCAAAATATGAGTGTGCATGATAATAAGATCGATATTTACAAATTAATCAATGTTTACTATTTTATATAATTGATTGTAAAGATGATGCTTTTGATTAATTAAAAATATAAGGGGATTTGATTTATGTACGCCACCGTATCATTTTTTGAAAAGGCGGATTTCTTTTGGATGGAACAGCGCAACAAGCATCAGCACGACTTAGTGCGAGAGGGTAGCTTCGTATATAAAGCATGTCGATCAAATGATTATGAGAGAATTACATCTATAGATGCGGATCAATTTAACAATTGGATCAGACCATTTAAGACCAAACAAAATCAGGAATTTGCCACGATGGCAATTTCTCAAATTACTCAGTGGGATCGCGAGAATTTCCCCTTTCAGATTAAAAATCTAGTGGAGTATATCAATACGGAGTTAGAGACACTTCCTGATTTAAATGATTTTGATCTTCGATCTTTTGAATACGCAGCTCTCAAAAGCGAAGGCAACGTTTCCTGTGCTTTGGCTCGTCAAATAGAATACATTGAAAAAAATAACCTGTACAGTCCAGATAAAGAAAAACGCGTTAAGGAAATTTTAAACCTTACAACCGCTTACAAGGCTTACTATTGTTATTTAGCTTGTAATGAAGGCAATGTGTATTTTAAAGCGGATATCATTCTGTGTATTTATTCGGTCCATAAAGCTCGTGAACTTTGTAAGGCATATGTAGAAAGTTTTCAGTTGTTTCGCCATGTTCGTGCTCAAGGTTGGAATTATTCCAATGGACAAATACACTAACTCACAAAGGAGTGATCTGGTCTTTGGATTCATTGACTTCTTGGACAAGGGGAACAGGCGCAACGTCGCAAAGACGCGGAGAGGGCCGTATAGCCCATGGAACGGTCATTGCCCACTCTTTCTTTCCAATAGGGGAGCGAAATGTAATCACAGAGGCGGGAAAAGAAGCCTTAGCCCCTTCCCCCGCCTCTGTGGTTCCCTTGTTCATGGCCAATAGTCGAAGACCGGACGCACTTTAGGGCGGTCAAATTGTTAATCAGTTGTTCCTTGAGCACCGCTTGTGACCAACGGTGCAAATTCTTTGACAAAACATTCTAACGCTTCTTTGCGTTCATCAGCTGCTCTGACTTTTAGTACGCATTCGGTTGGGGTGGCATTTGTCGTTCATGTGGTTGGTGGCGTGCGCATATATCGAGCCGCTCGCCCTCTTCCCTTTTTCATAATGAACTTAGCTTGCACAAGAGCAGCTAATCGCCTTCCAGCAGTGGATCTTGGTAAATCTAGAGTTGCCATGACTTGAGCTACTGTGACTTCATCCGCAATTCCAAAAAGATCATAGACGGATTTAAGAGGTTGAGATAAGTCTTTCTTCTGCTGCGAGCTCATTGTTTCCGGGGTACTTCTTGGGAGAACGCACTTTACAAAAGTTGTTCCCTCAATAATTTGAGGATTAGGGAGGTCCATCTGCATATAGCTATTAAAAAGAGCAATAAGGCCAGTACCTAGTTTTTCTATGAGATGCGCTTCTCTAAAAGCTCTACAAATGGCTGGATTCCGAAGGAAACTCATTCCCTCTAACAAGTTATGTGCATCCAGAGGGCCTGGAAAGTCCCCTGGACTAAAGAATTCGATTCGGTTATCGTAAATGGAGATTTTAGCAGGGGATTTAATATGGTAGTTACGATGCACTAACATATTCAACAATACTTCTCTTAATGCTATTTCAGGTACTTCTAAGGCCTCATGCCGCTCAAATTCTTTAATAGTAAACGAACGATACAGCCTGCTAAGAATAAATGCTGTTGCTTCTCGATACTGCTCAAAGATAGTTCCTATGCAATCTTTAGTGGCTAAAGCTTCTCGACCCTCTTTACCTGCATAATGCGTACAAATAACCATGGCTTCAGAAAAATACTGCTGCGGATTTGTTCCAAACAATAGGATTCCGGCTACAGTAGGATATGTTTTTCCATGTTCTTTTACATTGACTTCATAGGCCTCTAAAAGTTGCGGGGTAACCTTCACTTTTGGACGTCCTTTTCGCTTTTTAAAAAAGTCTTCTATTTTCTTTTTATCGATATCTATTTCTGTATTCGCTTGATATACCGGAAGTGTATCAAAAGTGATTCCACGCGACTGCCATTTCAGCTCTTCGCTTAAGTCAGCATTTGCTCGTAATGTGTGACGCCCTACGCGAATGTAAACACCGTTTTCCAGTCCCTCTGAACGTCGATAGTAAGGTTTATTCATTCCTTTCGAAACTTCTATGCAGAGGACTGTTTTATCACCCATTGTTCGCGTATACACCAAAGGCAAAATGGGAGGAGCTGTTGCTTCATAGATCATTCGATCGAGGGATTCCATCATGCCCTCAACATCATCATCTTCGATTCCTACAATCGTGCGATCGTCATTGACGCCTATGATAATTTTTCCTCTGAGTCATTTATTCCATGGACAATGGGTTATTTATTTCCCCTGTTAGGGCAAATTGGATGACTGCTCAATCGATGCTATGAGTGGCTTCACGAGGCGGGATTCAATGAGGCACGGCCAATAGCCGAAGACCGGACGCACTTTTGGACGGCCAAATAGGTAGCCAGTTGTTCCCTGAGCACCGCTCGTGACCAATGGTGCAAATTCTTTGACAAAACATTCTAACGCTTCTTTGCGTTCATCAGCTGTGCTGACTTTCAGTACACATTCTGTGGAAGAGGAAGGCGGAAGGATGCCAAGGGACGCGTCTCCGCCGCCTAAGCATTCAATTAGACTATGTTGTAAGAGATAGCCAGCCTGCGCGACTCTTTTCAGGAGAATTTCCCCACATTTACGCGCTTTTTTAACAGCTTCACAGCCGACAACCGTTAGCATGCCATCAGCGCGAAAACCTTGTTTATAGGTAGCGCTTACTTTGTAAGTATCAGGAGGGGTTGAACCTCTGCATCCTTTGACTAAAATCCGATCAGGACCGGCATCTGTCAACCTAATTTCTAAAAAAGACACTGTGACATCGGGACTCAAGTAGCGGCTGGGGTCCCCAATTTCGTAAAGCAGCTGTTCTTTAACGATTTGTTGATTCACCATTCCACCAGTCCCAGGAGCCTTGGTGATCACAAATTCCCCATTTTCATACATTTCGACGACAGGGTAGCCTATTGTTTCTGGAGAGGGGATGTTTAACCAGTCGGTACAAATGCCCCCTGTGACTTGCGTGCCGCATTCTATCAAGTGGCCGGCGACAGTCGCGCTGGCGAGTTGATCGAAAGCTGTGCGATCCCAGCCGAAATGGAAGGCTGCTGGAGCCACGGTTAAACTCGGATCAGCCACTCTGCCTGTAATCACAATATCAGCCCCATCTTTCAAGGCTTCAATAATAGGCCAAGCACCAAGATAAGCATTGGCTGTAATCAATTTAGGCAGAATAGTTTCTAAAGACTCATCAGAATCCAAATTATGGTAAAGCTTTAATGAGGGATTGCTTAGCAGGTGGGGTAGAACGTCGTCACCTGTAACGGTATACACTTTCAGATCTCCACAACCCATTTTGTTGAGGATTTTTTTACACTCCTGGGCGCATCCTTGTGGATTTAATCCACCAGCGTTTGCAATGACTTTCGCGCGTGAACCAGATTTCCAGAAGGGGATTAAAGAAGTGATGACTTCTAAAAAATCTCTGGCATATCCTAAGGAAGGGTCCTGGGCGCGCTGAATCGCCATGATGGAAAGTGAAACCTCTGCCAAGTAATCAAATGTCAGATAATCGATTTCTGGCATTTGCTTCAATAGAGTTGCGGCTGCGGAATTGCGGTCTCCCCAAAAAGCTTGGGCATTGGCGATGTAAAGCGGTTTTCGATCCATCTTTAAACCTGAAAAACCCCTGTATGAAACATTTGTTGCTTAGGAGGAACATCTTGCAAGATTTGTAAAAATTGAATCAAATAGTGCCGGGTCATATGCGGGGGAATGATCGCATCGACCCACCCTCTAGCGGCTCCATAACGAATATCCATCTGATCTTCATAGGTTTTTTTAACCTCTTCTCGGATTTTTTCGATTTTGACAGTATCGCATATTTCCCCTTTTCTCTCGGCTGCCTGTTTTTGGATCGCAAAGAGGGTATTCGAAGCTTGCTCGGCCCCCATGACGGCATACTTGGCATTAGGCCAGGCGAGAATAAACTGCGGGTCGTAAGCTTTACCGCATAAAGCATAGTTGCCTGCCCCAAATGAGTTCCCGACAATGATGGTGATTTTCGGCACTATCGAATTGCTGATAGCATTGACGAGCTTGGCCCCGCTGCGGATAATGCCTGAATGCTCTGCTTCCTTGCCCACCATAAATCCCACGACGTCTTGGATGAAGATGAGCGGGATTTTGATTTGGTTGCAATCCATCACAAAACGTGCGGCTTTATCTGCACTTTCAGCATAGATTACCCCGCCAATTTCAATCTCCTTCCGACCATTTAATGTCTGGGCTCTCTGATTAGCAACAATTCCTATAGGCATTCCTTGAATTTTAGCAAATCCTGTCACTATAGATTTTCCATAATGACTTTTGTATTCAATGAAGGAGCCTTCATCTACAATGCAATTTAAAAGGGTATGTGTTGAATAGCCGTTCTTGCCATCGCCGCTCACGATTTCATACAGTTCCATAGGATCACGTTCTGGCCCAGCGAAAGCTTCTGTGGGCGTCGAAGGAGGCTGGGGGAGAAGATCGACAAGTTCTCTAAGCCGCACGATACAGGCTGGGTCATTCTCTTCTAAAAAATCGACTGTGCCACTGATCTCTGCATGCATCTGGGCACCGCCTAAATCTTCGGTATCTACAGTTTGGCCGATGGCGGCCTTAACCAGAGCGGGGCCGGCTAAGTATAGGCCGCTGCCTTTGGTCATCAGTAGTTTGTCACAGAGAACGGGCAGGTAGCCGCCGCCGGCGATACAGTTTCCCATAATCGCAGCAAATTGGGGAATACCAGCTGCTGACAACACGGCATTGTTGCGGAAAATACGTCCAAAATCGTCCTCATCTGGAAAAATTTCTGCCTGCAATGGGAGAAAAACTCCCGATGAATCAACAAGATAAAGAAGGGGAAGACGGCATTCGAAAGCAATGCGTTGGGCGCGTAAAACTTTTTTCACAGATTGAGGAAACATCGCACCCGCTTTGACGGTGGCATCGTTAGCGATAATCATGCAGAAACGATTGTGTACTTTGCCAATGCCCGTGACAACTCCTGCAGCCGGGAGTTCACCCCACTCAGGATACATCTGATACCCAGCCCAAACCCCCAATTCAAAGAAAGCCTCTTTTTCATCTAGCAGTAAGTCTAGGCGATCGCGCACCACCAATCTGCCATGCCTTTGCTGTCTTTCTTGTCCAATTTTCCCCCCGCCTTCTTTGATGAGAGCTTCTTCGAGCAAAATTTTTTGCGTAATTTCACTTAAAGACGGGGAGGGTGGTGCTTTTTTCATTTTTTTGGATTCCATAGGCTCTTGAGTTGAGTCAGTTGATCTGAAAGTTCTTCAGTAAGTTCGTCCTTATTCGTAAAAAGCGTGAGCATATTTTCATCAAATCTTTCCTGAGCCATCCGAAGATAGTGCTTGCCGATGGCGAGATTGTCTTTAAATGCGGAATTTGGCTGCGTCTCTTCGGTCTCCAGTTTACTCAATACCGCCAGCGAGGTATAAAGGGCAATAGCACAACTGGCAATTCGGTCTAAAGCTAATTGCTTTTCAAAGATTCCTTCTCGCTCTTGGGCGAGCAGGCGAATAATGGCCAGCCCAAACGCGCGGATATTTTTGCTTAGTGAGTGTGTTTCATTTTCTAGTGAAGGAATGGCAGGGATTGTAGGAGCCTGCAGACGCGAGAAATAAGCACTGCCTGTTTCGAACAGCTTTTTGAAGTCCCCGAATGGATTTTTTAAGAGATCTACATCTTCTTTCAAATGCATACCCACGTCGCGCATTCCCACCAGTCCAATAAAAGCTCGCATGACTTCATTTGAGCCTTCACCAATCATATTCAAGCGCGCATCGCGCATCATTCTCTCGAACGGATAATTAGTAAAAAATGAACGCCCTCCATAAATTTGCATGGTTTCATACAGAATAGTCCACAACGAATCGCTAGCAAATACTTTCAGAATGGCTGATTCTAGCATGAAATCTTCAATTTTATGATCAACTAATCCCGCGGTAAAGTAGGTTGTGGCATCCATCGCATAAGCGAGCGCTGTGATGTTGGCGATTTTTTTCTTGACCAAAGCGAAAGATGCGAGGGGACGTTTAAATTGATAGCGGGTTTTGGCATGAGCGATGGCTTTTTCCACTAAAAATTTGGCGGCGCCCGTACAGGTAGCTCCAAAAGTGGTTCTTCCATAATCTAAAACGGTTAAGCATACTTTTAAGCCCCCTCCCACGGGACCTAAAATATTGGCTTCCGGGACTTCCATATTTTCGAATTCTAAGTTTGTGGTGCGTGTGCCGCGCATGCCCACTTTCTCCAAAGCCACTGCGCTGATTTTAAACCCGGGCATTAAGGGTGTTACTAGAAAAGCAGTGACTTTATCTTGTTTACCGGAAGGGGTCTCTATTTCGGTTAAGGCCATCACTGTCAGAACTTTGGCCAGACTGCCGTTGGTAGTCCATTGCTTTTTTCCGTTGATGATATAGACATTGCGTCCAGGATCATAGACAGCACGTGTCGTAATGCCGCTGGCATCGGAGCCAGCCCCTTCTTCAGTCAAGGAAAAAGCTGCAATATCTTCGCCACGGGCAAGGGAAGGGAGCCAACGTCTTTTTTGTTCTTCTGTGCCAAAAAGAAGGAGAGCCTTTAAGCCGATGCTTTGATGAGCATTTACGAATAAGGCGGTGGAGCCGCAGCGGCGTGCTAAAGCTTCAGTGATCCGACAATACGCATATTGAGACATTCCCAGCCCCCCGAGCTCTTTCGGGATGGTCATCCCTAAAATACCCAATTTACCTAAGCCACTGATTACTTTGGCCGGAATCTCAGCCTTGCGGTCGATTTGGTCGGGATTAATATTTTGATCCGCAAAGTCATTGACTTTTTGCAGCAGGTCCTCAGTGTCCTGGCGTTCTTTTTCAGAGACCATTGGAAAGGGGAAAGCCTGGGCGGAATCTAGTTTGCCAAAAAAAAGCATTTTTGCCAGGCTGGGACTCTTTTTTTCTGAAAATAGCAGATCTTCTGCCATTTTCCTTTGATGTGGGTCCATACTCTTCTCCGGCTAAAGTTCATTCCGTGCATCACCCTCTAAAAATTGGACCATAGCATTTTCAAAATTTTATTTATATTTTTGTCTGGAAAAAGAAAGCAGGATGCAAGGGCATATGTGGCATAAGGCTTTAGGTACAAAATTCTATGGCTTGGCCTTAGTGCACACTTTGGCCGTCTTAAGGATTCCCTTTGAATCAGAGGAAGTTAATGCTGCAGCTAGGCCCTATTACCTTCCGAGTGGGCTTACAGAAACTGTATTCTTCAATTTTTCTGGTAATTTATTATCCATCCATTTAAAAATGATCCCCTTACTTTAAACTCTTTATGGATGGCTTAAAAAATGAAACAAAATATTTTGAAGAAATTAGTTCTCGCATTACTCCTATTTGTAGGAACTCAAGGCTTCGCGGAAGTCTGGGGAAAAGTTGATTTTGCTCCAGCTTACGTGCACATCGATGTATTGAATAACAATCATATTGTTAAAAGAATGGACATGCTGGCTTTAAAAGGGGATGCCACAATCATCGTCAAAGATGGCTTCTGTCTGAAACCTACAGTGATGTATGCGGCTAATCAGGGCGATTTATTTACTGCCGGCTTATCCCTTGGGCATTGTTTTCCAATTGCCGACAAATGGATTGTCACTCCAACAATTGGGTATTCTTATACCTACATTCGCACAACCTTTAAGCTAAAAGATGTTTACTATATTCATCATTTTAAAGAGCGCTTCCGTTCTTTGGCACCGAATGTAGGCATCGAAATTTACTATCAAATGACTGATTGTCTAAGATTTTGCGGACAAATGCAATACGCATGGAGCAAGACGCAAACCAGAATTAAACATCTCATTCATACTAACGATCACGCACGTGGACCTCTTTTTGCGGCTTTATTAGAGTATGACTTCAATGATAAGGTTTCTGCAAACCTAGGGGCTGCTTATAATCTCAGCTTGAGCAAAGAAAAGCATGGGATGCGTGGATATGGCGCAAAAGCCGGTCTCGCTTATTGGTTTTAAGGCCTAAGCTTTTTATTCTCTCGACTTTATGGATTTGCCACAGGCAATTTCATAAAGTCGAGTAAGGCAAGATGACATGATTTGAAGGAATTTCATCTAGTTTAAATTCAAAGACATTAAGCAAGTCTTCTACCACAATCCAATAGCTTTTCTTTTAGATCATGAATTTCCCTGACTTTGGCAGCATCTTGCGGGACTCCTAGGCCCTCTAGGTAAAGCTTTTCAAGGGCTCCCAGGCATTCGGTGATCATTTCAACCCTAGTCTCATCGCGTTTATCAACAGAGTTCCTTTTATTAATGAGTCGTTGCATAAGCGCGGCGATTTTACTATAGGCTCTCTGATATTTTTGCTCTGTAGGGTCACCGGAAGGGCCCTTCTTGTCCTCGATAACCGGCATCAGATAACCGTTTGCCAGGTGATAGATGCCATAAAAAGAATCTTTCTCGACTGTCTTTTCCAATATCTCAATAGCCATTTTCCTATTCCTTTCTACTCCCACTCCGTGGAGATAGCAAAAACCACGATAGGATTCTGCTGAGAGGCTGCCGTTTTGCGCGGCTTGTTTAAAAAGATCGTAGATATCCCTATGTCCAAGAGTGTTTCTGTATAATGCAATAATTGCGAATCGGCATAGCGATTTCGGTGTTTGATTTCTTTGAGAGGGTGTTAATAAAGATAATACTGAATCGAGGTTTCTCTCTGTGCCAATTCCAAGTTGATAGCAGCGAGCTAGAGATTGCTTAGCTAATACATCTCCCATCTCCATGGATTTCTTGTATAGGGAAAAGGCTATTTTCTCGTTCTCTTCTATAGTAGTCCCTTTGCACGCATATCCTTTTGCATGACATTTGGCTAAGATGCGCAAGGCGACTGACAACACTTCAGGTGCATTAGTCTTTGCGGTTTCGATGTAATCTTCTAGTCCCAAGACGGCTTGAGCATCATCTTGCGGAGGGAGATACCCTTGCTCTTTGGCGAAATCGCTTATTTTAGCAAAGATAGGGTTTGATGGTATAATATGCATTTTTTCCTTATTATAATTTAATAAATATTATTTTTTGAATAAATTCGCTCTAAAAAAGAGTGGCGTCAAATAAATTATGAAATATTATATCGATAATAATATTTATATGAAAACTATTTAAATTTTTGAGTGCGATCGCATTTCTATTTTTGAATTTATTTCCTGGATCATCTCAACCGACTATTTCAAATCTCAACTACGAAGTTCCCTTTTTTCATATTCTCAATTTCTGCATGACGTAAAGCATTCAATAGATTATATTTGATGATTGAACTCTTACTCATCAAGGATGGTTGCATGCATGCAAAATTGAGGATTTTTGTTGGGCTATTAATTTTTGGATTCTTTGCTACTCAAGTGTACGCAGAAGGGTGTAAAGAGCGTTTAATCCTGCACTTCGATGTCAATGAAACGCTGATTGCTTCTGATCAGGCGACGGGAAAATCCGCTCAGGATAATATCAATCGCGCTTTAGCCAATAAGTACCGTGAAAAATGGAGCGAGAACCTGGCTGAGCCGATTACGTATAAAGATTATGTTTACCAGTATCTTTTCTCTTCGAATTCGCACGATCCAAAGCTGAAAGCAAAACGTTTGGAAAAGCTCTTTCATTTTGTTGATTTTATTAAAGCCTCAGAGTATCCGATCAAAAAACAAGTGATCGCCGAGTACCAGTATTCAATGAGCAAATTTGATGCGCAAGATCCCATCCAAATTTTTCCTTCGTTCTTTGTGATGATTGATGAACTCAAAAAAGCAAATATTCCTTTCACCATCCAAATCCGTACCTTTGGCCATGATTTGAATGCAGTACTACAAGCCATCAACAAAAAGGTTAATTGTCTTTTTTTTACTCAACAAGCACGTTTCGAAAACAAAGAGCTTTTTCTTGAGAATCGCGCCGAACCGATTGCATCTCTGGCTGGAATTTACGAGTTCTTTAAAATGAATAATACAGGGGTCCAGGACAACTGGAAGGAGTGGGATGATCATCACTCTCTTGCTGCTTATGGCAAACTGTTTCCCCTCGATTTAGATGATCCTCGCACCACTTCGATGTTCTTCGATGACAACATCCGGGTGGGGGGATCCAATCCGGAGAGTAACATCGTAGCTCCTGTGGATATTCGCACAGGTCAATTATTGCCTGTTGCGGCCTTAATCGACACACACAACTTGGTGGTGGTTGATATGTTGCAAGCCATCCAAGATGATCGGTATTTTATTAATCAAATTAACGCTGCACGTGCGCCAACATTTAAGCAAAAACGCTTAGAACTCTTGCGGCCTATCGAACAATTTCACTAAAAATAAGCATTATGAAAACAGATACTCCAAAACCTATATATTTAGCAGATTACCGCCCACCAGACTATTTAATTCACTCGATTGACCTGCGTTTTGAATTAGATGATGAGAGAACAAAAGTGGATTCTAAGCTGGTTGTCAGACGGGCAGAAACCGCTGGAATGGCTCCGCTTGTTCTGAGCGGAGAACATATGAAACTGCTCTCGGTAGCAGTCGATGGAACCCCTCTTACCCCATCCCAGTATGATGTGGATGAAAAACAGCTGATCATTCCTGCATTGCCTTCTCCCTGCATTTTAGAGATTTCTACCGAGATCAACCCCAAAGGGAATACGGCCTTAGATGGCTTGTATAAATCAAGCGGCATTTTCTGCACCCAAAACGAGCCGGAAGGTTTTAGACGGATCACTTACTTTTTAGATCGGCCGGATGTGATGGCCAAGTACTCCACCACGATTATCGCCGATAAAGCACGTTATCCCTTCTTGCTTTCGAATGGCAATCTTATGGGGAAAGGCGATTTCGCAAATGGACTGCACTGGGCCAGGTGGGAAGATCCTTTTGCAAAACCGAGCTATTTGTTTGCGCTCGTGGCGGGAGATTTGGGGTGTATTGAAGAGACCTTTATCACACGTTCGGGGCGTCCCATCGCGTTGAAAATTTATTGCGACAAAGGCAATGAGGATAAATGCCACCATGCGATGCGTTCTTTAGTAAAGTCCATGAAGTGGGATGAAGAGGTTTTTGGTTTAGAATACGATCTCGATATCTACATGATTGTCGCGGTCGATTCTTTCAATATGGGGGCCATGGAAAATAAAGGCTTGAACATTTTTAATACCAATTGCGTGATGGCAGATGCGGCCTCTGCGACTGATGAGAATTTCACGCGCGTGGAGAAAGTCATCGCTCACGAGTATTTTCACAATTGGACAGGCAATCGCATTACCTGTCGAGATTGGTTTCAGCTGACCTTGAAAGAAGGCCTGACAGTTTTTCGCGACCAAGAATTTACCGCGGACATGGGATCGCGGCCCGTGCATCGTATTGAGGATGTACAAACCCTGCGCGAGGTTCAATTTTCTGAAGATGCCGGTCCAATGTCCCATCCGATCAAGCCTAGCTCTTATATCCAAATCAACAATTTCTATACGATGACAGTTTATAAGAAGGGCGCGGAAGTGATTCGCATGATCCAAAAACTGATTGGACCGAATCATTTTCGCAAAGGGATCGACCGTTATTTCGAGCTCTTCGATGGACAGGCGGTGACGACGGAGGATTTCATGCATGCCATGGAACAAGTCTCAGGCAAAGACCTAACGCAATTCAAGCGTTGGTATTCCCAAAGCGGTACCCCGCGCGTCAATTTGACTTTTGCTTACGATGCAACGAGTCAAAAATTTTCCATGACCGTAGAGCAAACATGCCCTCCAACGGCTGATGAAACGGTTAAAGAGCCTTTTTATTTTCCCTTTAGTGTAGGCTTTTTAAATCAAAAAGGAGAAGCCCTCTCCTTTACTTTGCCAGGAGAAACGGCAAGGCTGCACGAGACAACTTTGCAGATTTCAGAGCCTAAAGAGACGTTTGTTTTCGAAAATATGGCAAGTCTTCCCGTGCCCTCAGTGAATCGCGATTTTACAGCTCCGGTTATTGTCACAGCTCCCTATAGCCGCAAGGACTATGCGATCCTCATGGCGTATGACTCCAACCAGTTTAACCGTTGGGATGCCTGCCAGGAATTGGCTTCGCAGGTGATTCTTGAAATGGTTGAAGATCTGCATTTAGGCCAAGATCCGAGTTTAGATGAGGACTTCATAGAGGCTTTCGGTGTCATTTTAAATGATCCTTCGCTGGATAAAGCCTTTAAGGCCAAATTACTCAAACTGCCTAGTGAAGAGGTTTTGCATCAGCGCCAAAGTGAAATTGATTTCGATGGGGTTTACCTCATGCGCGAGTATGCCATCCTTGAATTAGCCACCCGCTATGAGGATCAATTTCAATCCCTTTACCAAGGATGTCAAGAGACTAAAGGGTATTCTTATGATCCCTTATCCGTGGGAAATCGCGCCTTGAAAAATCTCTGTCTGGCGTACTTGTCATCGACCTATAAAGAGGGCTATATTGAGCTATGTGCGCAGCAATTTGAGAAAGGGGAAAATATGACCGATCAATTTTCCGCCCTGGCTCTCTTGACCAATATCGACACTCCATGGCGTAAAAAGGCCCTGGAGAAATTTTATGCGGATTGGAAGCATGATCCGCTGGTCATGTGTAAATGGCTGGGTGTGCAAGCTCTTTCCAAAGTCGACGGTACGCTGGAAGCTGTGAAAAAGCTGGTGCATGATCCGATTTTCGACTTTAAAGTCCCTAATCTGGTGAGAGCACTTTTTGTGAGCTTTATCGACAACCATGTCCACTTCAATGAAAACAGCGGCGCCGGTTACGCATTTCTAGCGGATACAATCATCCAGCTAGATCCGGTGAATTCGCAAATTGCGGCTAAATTAGCAGGCGGTTTTAAGAAATATCCAAAGTTGGATGTTTTACGTAAAAAAGCTATGAAACACCAACTAGAACGTATTCTTGCGCAAAAAGGAATTTCGAATAACGTGTATGAAATTGTTTCCAAAACTTTGAAAGCATCGTCTTAAAGCATGAAGCGTTTATTCCTGGGACTGCAAGCTGAAGCTCCATGGCCTGAGGAATTTCCCCCTGCACGCATTCTGGCGGAAGAATCCCGCCATATGACGGTCGTTTTTTTGGGAGATGTCGAGGCCGAGCCTTTGATCGAGGCTCTGCCTAGCTTCCCGCCTCCTCCTTTTCCATTAGGGTTGCTTGGTTACACCGATCAACTTCTTTTTTTGCCGCCTAAACATCCGCATGTGGTGGCGTATCACATTAACCTAGCAGAGCATCGAGCCAGGCTTGCTCAATTCCAACAAACGCTAATCCTTTGGCTAAAAACGTTAGGTTACTCCATCAAAGATGAAAGACCTTTTTTGCCTCATGTCACCATCGCACGGTCCCCCCTTTCAAAAGCTCGTTGGAAGTTGTCTCTCATGCCTGTCGTCTTCAATAAAATCCATCTGTACGAAAGCCTCGGGAATCTCACGTACAAATCGTTGTGGAATTACTCCTTGGTACCCCCTTTTGAGGAACAAGAGCATACAGCGGATGTCGCCTTTTTGGTCAGGGGCACAACTCTCCAAGAGCTATGTACCCATGCCAAAGGGGCCTTGGCTTTTCTCTTTCCCGCTATTCAGACTTTTTTTTCGCGTGAGGCAGTGGCTTCATTTGAAGAGATCGTCATGCATTTAAATGTCGCTATCGCTAAGGCGGATGAGATGCACGGGTGTCCTTTTAAGGCTGTGAGTTTTCATGGCGCGATTCAACACATAAACGACCTTTTAGAATGGGAAATGATTGTCGATGTATAACTTAAAAAAAATCAGACCCGCGACTTATGAGTTGCCGCAGGAATCAGGTATGCTTGTACCAGGGTTAATCATTGCCACTGAAGCCATCATCAGTGAAGGAGATTTCGAAAAACCCCTTGATCAGGTACGGAACGTGGCCCATTTACCTGGTATTGTCGGATATAGCATTGCCATGCCGGATATCCATTGGGGATACGGCTTCCCGATTGGCGGAGTGGCTGCAACCGATGCCGAAACGGGGGTCATTAGTCCCGGCGGAGTGGGTTATGACATTAATTGCGGTGTGCGTCTAGCTCTCTTAGAGCGCCCTTTTAAGTCTTTTACGCGCAAGGAGAAAGAGGCTTTAATGCAGTCCATTTTTAAGCATGTGCCCTCAGGAGTGGGGCAGGGCTTTAAAAAGGGTAAAAAACTCGAGGATGCTGATTATAAAGAGTTGATCGCCAAGGGGGCACTTTGGTCCATCGAGCATGGATATGGTTTAGACATCGACTTGGATTTCATGGAGAGCCGCGGCTTTATCGAAGGGGGAGATCTGCAAGCCGTTTCGCAAGAAGCACGTAGCAGGGGATCCAACCAGCTTGGCTCGATAGGCTCGGGTAATCATTTCGTCGAAATCGGCGAAGTCGAAACCCTTTTTCTCCCTGAAGTGGCTCAAGCGTGGGGTGTGACCCAAGGTCAAACCTATATCTTGATCCATTCAGGTTCGCGTGGATTCGGACACCAGGTTTGTCAAGACAATCTAAATGATTTTTTGAAGCAAGGCTACGCCAAAGACCTGCCTGATAGGCAATTGGTGGCAGCTCCCATCCATAGCCAAGCAGGGCGCACCTATTTTAGCGCCATGGCCGCGGCTGCCAATTATGCTTTTAATAATCGTCAGCAGATCTTACATGGAGTGCGACTGAGCTTTCGCGAGGTTTTTCAAACTCCGCCCGAAGACATTCGTTTGCTTTACGATGTCTGTCATAATATCGCCAAATTTGAAAATCATCTCGTGGATGGACACATGCGCCGCCTCTGTGTGCATCGCAAGGGGGCAACCCGTGCTTTTGGGGTAGGCGCCCAAGAGCTGAATCCACTTTTCCAGCAAACCGGTCAGCCGGTACTCGTGCCGGGCGACATGGGGCGAGCCAGCCACTTGATGGTGGGGAAGGGGAATGCGTTGACATGGTGCAGCTCTTGCCACGGAGCAGGCCGCGCTAAAAGTCGCATGCAGTCGATGAAAACATGGAATAAAAAAGATCCGATCCGCTATATGCAGGAACAAGGCGTAACCGTCAAAGCCAATTCCTGGCGCACCATTGCCGAAGAAATGCCCGATGCTTATAAAAATGTCGATACTGTGGTCGATGCTGTGCAAGAAGCAGGCTTGGCAGATAAAGTCGCGCGCCTGAAACCCGCTTTAGTCATAAAAGGATAAAAAAATGCGTGCAATGGTCCTTATCCAACCCGGTGAACCGCTTCAACTGATGCAGTTGCCCATCCCTCAACCCCAACCCCATCAACTACTGATTAAAGTTGAAACCTGCGGCGTCTGCCGTACGGATCTGCATATTCGCGATGGGGAGTTGGCGCAGCCCGCCCTTCCATTAATTTTAGGACACCAGATTGTTGGAATTGTAGAAGAGGTGGGCTCCTCTGTCACAGGCTATCAAAAAGGCAAACGAGTTGGAATTCCTTGGTTAGGCGGCTGTTGCGACGTCTGTGATTATTGCTTAGCCGGCAATGAAAATCTCTGTGACCACGCCGTATTTACCGGATATCAAATCCAAGGCGGCTTTGCCGAATATTGTGTCGCCGCTGCCGATTTCTGCTTTCCTATTCCCTCTGAATATTCTCCTCTAGAAGCCGCGCCCTTACTCTGCGGTGGACTCATTGGATATCGCGCTTTAAGAATGACAGGGGACGCAAAGCGGCTTGGTTTCTATGGATTTGGCTCATCGGCGCATTTATTGATTCAAGTCGCGCATTATCAAGGCAGAAAAGTGTACGTATTTACCCGTCAAAAAGGGGATGAAGCCCAGCAGCTGGCCAAGCAATTAGGCGCTTTTTGGATTGGGACCTCAGACGAAATGCCCCCCGATGAACTAGAGGCCGCTATTATTTTTGCGCCAGAGGGGAAATTGGTTCCGGCTGCTTTGAAGAGTGTTGCCAAAGGAGGGAAGGTGATTTGTGCCGGAATTCATATGAGCGATATCCCAAGCTTTCCCTATGCCCTGCTTTATGGCGAACGAGAATTGCGTTCAGTCACCAACTTAACCCGGCGGGATGGCAAAGAATTTTTAGCGCTGGCCCCTAAAATCCCGATTCACAGCCATGTCAACATCTACCCTTTGGAACAAGCTAATCAAGCTTTAGATAATTTAAAAGAAGGAAAAGTCAGTGGTTCAGTCGTTCTGCAAATCATTTAGAAAATTTTTTCTGACAACCTTCTTCCCCTTTATGTTAATGGGATTTGAACCAAAAATTGTGACCCCTTACCCTGTTCTGGGATTTAAGGAGCACATTTTTTTTGACCCGCATCAGAAGGTAGAGCGCAGGTTGCTCATGTGGTATCCCGTTGTGCCAGGCACCATGGGCAAGCCTTCGAATAATGCCTGGGATCTTTTCAGTGTAGCTCCTAATGTCCCTTTAGATCCATCCCAAGCCAACCAAAGACTCATCGTGCTCTCGCATGGTTACATGGGCTCGCCGCAAAATCAGTCTTGGTTAATCCGTGAGCTCGTGCACCAAGGCTTTATGGTGGCAGCCATGCCGCATCGGGATTTAATGGATGGCCTATTTCATTTGAATCATTGGCAACGGGCACAAGATGTTACCACCCTTTTAGACCAGTTCGCAGACCTGCCTCTGGCCAAAAATAGCAATTTACACAAGGTGGGCATTGCGGGATTTTCTTTAGGAGGCACCACTGCCATGTGGGTAGCGGGAGGAAAAACAACGCGCTTAGATTCCCTGGTACCAGGCCCAGAATATGCGGCTCCGCGAGATTATACGCGTACCAACGAAGCTTTACCCACCCTCAATAAAGAGATGATGAGCAAAGATTGGCGTGATAAGCGCGTTCAAGCCGCCTTTGTCATGGCTCCAGGTTGGTCTTGGCTATTTGAACCGGCCAGTTTACAACAGATCTCGATTCCTGTGTATTTGATTGCGGCCGAAGCAGATCAAACGCTTGTGACTAAAAATAATGCCGGCCTTTTTGCGCGCCATATCCCCAAAGCCTATTTTCAAACCATCTCTGGCAAAGCAGGCCACTTTATTTTCATTTCAGCGCTTTCCACCGCGCATCGACAAGCAGTGGATCCTAAAGGTCAGCTGCAATTTCTTTTCGAGGACGATTCCTCAGTTGATCGATCTTGGATTCAATCTCAAATTTCCGAAGAAGCCGTGCGTTTCTTTAAATCTACTTTATTGGATAACCCATGCGACTAAAAAAAATCATCCAACCAGGCCTTTCCATCCATACCTATCTCCTTATCGATGAAACAACCCATTTAGCGGTAGTGGTTGATCCCACTCGCGTAATTACCCCCGTGGTAGAAGCCCTGCAGCTGGAAAACGCCAAACTCATCTATATCCTGGAGACACACGTGCATGCGGACTTTGTTTCAGGAGCCAAGGAATTGAAACACTACTTTAATGAAGCGCCCCAGATTCTCTGCTCCGCCGAAGGAGGGAAAGAATGGGTCCCCAGCTATGCAGACGTGCTGGTGCATGATCAGGAACTCATTGAAATTGGCAAACTAAAATTACAAGCCTGGCATGTCCCTGGACATACCCCTGAGCATCTCATGTGGGTGGCCTTTGATACCGCTCAAGCTGCGACCCATCCCGTGTTAGCCTTTACTGGAGATTTTCTCTTAGCAGGTTCCTTGGGGAGGCCTGATTTATTGGGAGATGCCCAAACACGTGGACTGGCGGAAAAACTGTACCACAGTGTTTTTCAGACACTGCATCAATTTCCCGATAATTTGCAGATCCTGCCAGCACATGGCGCAGGCTCATTTTGCGGTAAAGGCATTTCGGGGAAAAATGAATCCACGTTGGGCGAAGAAAAGCAATCCAATCCCTGCCTGCGTAAACTTGATAAAGCGATGTGGATTGAACAATTGCTGTTTGAGATGCCCACAGCGCCTAGCTATTTTAAGCGTTTGAAGCAGCTCAATGTCAAGGGGGCTCCCTTAAAGCATGCCGTCCCACTCGTTGAAGCCAAAGAAGTGCAAGCAGAGCTTTTAATAGACATCAGAAATCCGGAAGAGTTTGCAAAAAGCCATCTGCAGGGCTCGCTCAATATTGCTTACGGACCTCTATTTGCTAAATGGGCAGGAGAGCTGCTCCCTGACAAACAATCCATTCTGCTCATTGGCACTACCCTGGACTCCATCCAGCAAGCTGCCGCAGATTTGCACTTGCTTGGTTTAGATGAACTCAAAGGATACGTATTTTGGGATAAGCTTCCAAAGGAAAAATTAACATCTTTTGAATTAGCCGCACCTCAAGCCGTTGATCGCGACAAACCTTTGGTTATCGATGTCCGTACGCATGAAGAATGGGATGAAGGGCATATTTCAGGGGCTATACATATCCCATTACCCATTTTATCCCAGGAGCTTGTCAAAATTCCTAAAGACCAAAAAATTGTAGCCACTTGCGGAAGCGGCTATCGTTCTTCCATTGCGGCTTCTTTATTGGAAAAAAACGGATTTCCACACGTTGCAAGTCTCAAGGGAGGGATGCAGGCCTGGAGGAATGCCCAGCTAAATGTTGAACTCGGATTTTGGACAAAAGTTAAATTCTTTTAAGCTCTTAGCTGAACCTATCGATACACTCATCTATTCTGCTTACCTAAGGATTGGTGAAAGCGACTAATCCTTCAATGTTATTTTTTTATTTAAAGATTGATTTATAGTTAAATTTCTTTTATAATGTAATTGTTAATTAAACTTAACTGTTTTTAAAGAGATAGAAATGAATCCAGATAATCTTTCATTATCAATTAAAAGAGAAAGAGAACTTCCTCCGACACCCCAAGTTTCGCCAACGGAAGGGCAGTCCCCCCACAAAAAATTAAAAGTTGAACCTGTTCCTTTTTCACTTATCGCTAATGCAGAACTAGGTGAGCATTCCTTTCAGGAGCTTCTTGTGCAACCTTGTGGATTTGGCGATTGTTTAAATGCGGTCGTAGAAGCAGTTGCTCATTTAGAAAAAGAGGCGTTACATTCGAAATTATTTCAATTAAGAAGTGAATTTTTGCGGGTTCAACCTTTGGAGGATCTTGCAATTCAGTCCACGCGAAGACAGCTTACAAAGAGATTAAAGGCAGTCAGCAAACAAGAACTCCTCCAACTAGCGAATATTCCATTAACGGGTTCTCGCTCTGTAAGGGATTTTCTCAATATTTACACTGTGATCTATCTTCAAAAAGTGGATGCACTCAAAAAAAATCCGAATGAAAAAGAAAGAGACCAAGGCTTTAGCAAGTTTTCAAGAAAACTATCCTATGATCAAGAGTATGATAAAGCGATCAAGGTCGCCACTAAAATTCAAGATAAAGAGTTAAAAAATCACACCCTTTTTGTCGTTTGTCGAAAGATGATCAAATGCGGTGATTTTAAGCAAGCATTAGAAGCCTATCACAGAATGCCTGAGGATTTTGACAGTAAAGAGCTCCTCATCCAAAAATTTTGCGATAAGCTTGCGGATGCCATCGCTGACGAATTCTCGGGAACCTCGCTTTCACATCAATATGCTAGCATGATGGGTAATTCAAATCCAATTTCCCCTAATCTGACTTTCGCATGCGATCTCAATGATGCTATTTTGCGCACAAGAGTCTTCAGATCGGTCTATAGTTTGTTATTTTGCAAGGAAGAAGGTCGTGAAGAAAACGGAGAAGAATCAGTGCGGGGAGAAGTAGAAGATACATTGCAAAAACTCCTATCCTCTCTTTCAAGATCTCTAGGCAATCCACAAGTTCCCTTTTCAAAAGAAGAGGACTTGACGAACGATGAAATTTATTTAGCTCTGAAAGATCATCTTATTCCAACTTCCGCTCCTGTAGGGAATCCAGGAAAAGAAAGTTTAAGAAGAGAAATGGCGTTAAAAATCGCGACATTAATTGAGGATGAAGACACTAGATTTTCAGTTAAGGATGACATCTTATCCTCACAGGTTAGGCTATATCAGTACTCGGACCCAAAAAAATCTTTTGAAATTGCTATGGAGATTAGCGAAGACAGAAGAGATCCCTGCCTTGTGGGACTGGCTTCATCCATTATGTGTCTTGAACTGAATCGAGGAACTGAGGCATTGAATGAATGGACACCTGTTATTGAAGAAATAATCGAAGGGATAAATGATCCCGAGGAACAACTAAACTCTCGATTTCAGTTTTTCGAAACCCTGCTTAGATTGGATCAAGAAAGAGGCAAGCAGTTTGCTTTGAAATGCCGAGAGATTAATTTTGTCATTAAAATGTTAACTTTGCTAGCCAGTAAAGGTTTAGTTTTTGAGGAGATCAGTTTAGATGCTTTTTACAAAGATAAAATTCTCTATGTTGAATCTCTTTCTTACCTAGGCCGCTGGGATTTAGCGAGAGCTATGGAAATCGTAGAAAGGATGCAAGACCAAGAATTGCAAGATGTCGCCTATTATAGTTTCAGCACAGTCCTTAATAAGCCTATGTATCTTCCGATCTTTCTTCGAGGCGGAGCGGGTGGTTTATCCTTCCAAAGCTCCAGTAGTGAGGAAATCGATCGAAAGCTGGCATTGGAGATCGAAAATGAAAAGCTGACACTAAAAGCATATTCTAGGATTCGTGATCCCCAGCTTAAACAAAAGGCCTTGGAAACTTTGAAAGACATCAATCCTCACATTGCTATGAAAATTGAATAAAATGCTTGCAATGCAGGTATACGGACAGGTTATTGATGGATGATTTAAAGCGAATATTTTGCACAGATTAGCCGCTTAAAAAGCGACTAATCCTGCAGGGGTATCTACGGGTAGTATTTTCAAATTATTCATGTGGTTTTATGGATCACATTTAATTTTAGTAATTTGGTAATGCGATCAATTTCTTTTCTGGAATAAACGTAGCCGTCTGCCTTTTCATATTTTGAGTTTGCTTTTGCTTTAGCTAAAAGGACCATTTTACTTTTCTCATCTAATCCTGAAGCTGCTTTGTATCTTTTGGTCAAACGGAAAACCATGTTAAAATTTCCTGCCTCAATGGCTCCATACAAAGGTGTTTCGTGATTTGTTCCAACATTCGGTGTGTTGATATCCACACCCTTCTTCAGAAGAAAATCAAACATTTGTTCTCCATTAAGTCCATAGTCATAGCAACCTAGCATATATAAAGGAGAGTGGTTTCTCAATTACATAACTCAAAAATGTTTTAGCATTTTTATCCACGTGTTGAAGATCGCCTCCTCTATTAATGAAATCTGGAGTTGCATCGAAGCTGTGATCCCGAATCTCTCTATAAAAAGGGGTTAGATCCTTTCTATCACCAAAGTTTACGTCTGCGCCATGATCTAGAAGAAAATAGAGAAAATCGTCATCCATTTTTAACCACATTAAAACTCTCAGGTTTGATGCTTGCATAATTTCTTTATGACTATTTTACGATTGATGCGAAAATAGTCAAATGGTCGCATTGTTGACGTTGCTTATAAATCTTGATTTTTAATTTCTGCATAGGCAAACTTTTCTGAAAAAATTTCTAAAGGAAGTACTATTCATGCAAGCTACCGAAAGTGTTGGAAGCCAGATCATGTCTACTGGTGAGAAGAATCGATTGGAATATGTCAAAAAATTAGGGACCACAGATTTGAAAATCTTAAAAACAGTGGTCATTGCCTCAGCTTTTACAGCTGGATACTTTGCGGTGAATGGAGCAGGTTCTTTCTCTCTGTGGGGTAGAGTCTACGTGATCACTGCCGAAACGGTAACAAAATGCAGGGTAGCAGCTCTTGTATGCACTGCGACGAATTCTCTCCTCGGAGTTTGGCAGGAAAACGCCATCCGTATGCTCGGCACTCTCCATGAATCGCTTGAGCCGATCGCCCATCATTTCTGGTCAGGGATTAAAAGTTTTATCCATGCCGCTTGCGAATTTAGCTTGATCCCTCGCTCTAGCAGGGTATTAGAATACTGAAGATCTTTTGAAGATCAGTGATTGTCCAGGGCAGCAGTAACAATTGTTTGAGCCTCTTGCAGGATGCGCTCTAAATGCACGGTTCCAAGGAAGCTTTCGCCGTATATTTTGTAGATATCTTCGGTCCCGGATGGTCGAGCGGCAAACCAGCCATTTTCTGCGACTACTTTTAAACCTCCAATGGGAGCGCCATTGCCCGGGGCTTTGGTTAAAATGGCGCGGATTTCTTCGCCGGCTAATTGTTTAGAGTGGATGTTTTCTGGCGAGAGGTTCTGCAAGATCTTTTTTTGAGCTGCTGTCGCTGTCGCTTCCATACGCCCGTAGGCAGGTTCGCCAAATTCACGTGTCAAATCCCGGTAGACTTCCCCGGGATCTTTGCCTAACTTGGCGGTCATTTCAGCAGCCAGGAGAGCCAAAATGATGCCATCTTTATCGGTGGTCCAGACGGTGCCATCTAAGCGTGCAAAAGAAGCCCCGGCACTTTCTTCGCCGGCAAATCCAAGTGAGCCATTTAATAAGCCATCTACGAACCACTTAAAACCTACTGGGACTTCATACAGTGTGCGTCCAAGCTTACTTGCGACGCGATCGATCATCTGGCTGCTAACCAGTGTCTTTCCGACGGCGGCATGCGCATGCCATTTAGGGCGGTGCTGGAAAAGGTAAAGAATGGCTGCGGAGAGGTAATGGTTGGGTTGCAGCAATCCGACACTTTTGGCGACAATGCCGTGTCTGTCATGATCGGTGTCGCAGGCAAAGGCGATATCAAACCGATCTTTGAGTCCGATCAAAGCATGCATAGCATAAGGGGAGGAGGGGTCCATCCGAATTTTACCATCCCAATCGACCGACATAAAGCGAAAGGTGGGGTCGATGACTTCGCTGACTACCGTGAGATTGAGGTCATAGGTTTCGGCAATGGCTTTCCAATAGTGCACTCCGGCTCCGCCCAAGGGATCTACGCCAATGTGAATCTTTGCGGTGCGGATGGCTTCCATATCGATCACGTTGATCAGATCATTTACATAAGCTTTCAGGTAATTATGTCTTTGAGTCGTCGAGGCACTGAGGGCTTTTTCGAAAGAGATTTTCTTGATGCCTAAAAGTTTGTTTGCGAGAAAGGCATTGGCTTTATCCTGAATCCAATTGGTGATAAGGGGCTCGGCAGGGCCTCCATTCGGTGGATTGTACTTGAAGCCGCCTTGCGCTGGGGGATTATGCGAAGGGGTAATCACAATGCCATCGGCGAGTTGGTTTTTGCGTCCGCGATTATACGTAAGAATGGCATGGGAAATAGCCGGTGTGGGGGTGTATTCATCGCCTTCAGAGAGCATGACGGTCACGCCATTGGCTGCCAGAACTTCCAGCGCACTTTTTAAAGCGGGTGCCGAAAGTGCGTGGGTGTCCATCCCCAGAAATAAAGGACCATCGATTTGCTGCTCGGCCCGGTATAAACAGATAGCCTGGCTAATCGCCAGAATGTGATGTTCATTGAAACTGTTGTTTAATGACGAACCGCGATGTCCAGATGTGCCAAATTCAACTCGCTGGGCTGGTATGGATGGATTTGGGATGCCAGTATAATAGGCCTCGAGCAAATTCGGGACGTTCACAAGCATTTCTTCAGTGGGTGCTTTTCCGGCAAGAGGGCTTATTTTCATCATTTTTATTTCTTCTCCCATTCCATGTGAAATGTACCTTTGGTATCGATGCGTTCATACGTATGTGCACCGAAGTAGTCTCGTTGAGCTTGGATAAGATTGGTCGGCAGCCAAGCGCTGCGATAGGCATCGAAATACCCCAAGGAGGCGTTCATGGCGGGCACCGGCAAGCCAGCTCCAGCGGCCTGGCATACAATTCCGCGTAATCCTCCCAGATGCTCTTCCACTGTGCGCGATAAATGAGGATCGAGTAACAAATTAGGTAGATCGGGGTTGGCTCGAAAAGCCGTTCGAATGTCTTCCAGGAGAGCGGAACGTATAATGCAGCCTCCACGCCATATTTTGGCGACATCTTCAAGATGGATTTGATATTTGTATTTGGTTGAAGCAACCTTCAAAAGAGCTAACCCCTGCGCATAAGTGAGGATAATGGCTGCATAAAGGGCGCTGAACAGATGCGCAAGGAAAGTCTTGCGATCCGTGCTGAAAGGTTGTATGGGGTGCTGATAGAGGGTGCTGGCAAGTTTCCGTTCATGAACAAATACAGAGAGATCGCGCATGGCAACGGCTTGATCGATCGTCGGGACAGGCACTTGCAATTCCATAGCATTTTGGGTTGTCCACATCCCCGTGCCTTTTTGCTTGGCAACGTCGAGGATTGCATCGATTAGCGGTCCCCCGGTCTGTGTATCTTTTTTGGTGAAAATATGGCTGGTGATTTCCATTAGATAGCTATTGAGTTCTCGTTGGTTCCAGGACGTATAAATCTGGCTGATTTCACTATCTTTTAAACCTAAGCCGCGTTTCATCAAATCATAGGTCTCAGCGATCAATTGCATCATGCCGTATTCGATCCCATTGTGCACCATTTTCACAAAATGGCCCGTCGAATCAGGTCCTAACCATGTGACACATGCTTCCCCATTGACCTTAGCGGCCACGGCTTCAAAAATCGGACGGACCCGCTCGTACGCCTCCTTTGATCCTCCTGGCATGATGCTTGGCCCGTGACGTGCTCCCTCTTCCCCTCCAGAAATGCCCATACCGAGAAAGTGGATTCCTCGTGCCGCCAAATCGCGTGTGCGTACATCGGTATCTTTAAAGTAAGAATTGCCTCCATCTATGATAAGATCACCCGTCTGAAGGTACTCCAGAAGTTCTATAATGACCGAATCAACGGAGGCTCCAGCCGGAACAAGCAGCATGAGCGCAAGCGGGCGACGTAGCGAGTTGATAAACTGTTTGAGATTTGAGGTGCTGTCGACTTCGCGATTTTCAGCTTCTCGCTGTAAACTCGCCACCTTGGCGGGATCTTTGTCATAGCCAATTACGGCAAAGCCATGGTCTGCCATGTTGAGCATAAGATTGCATCCCATGACTCCCAAACCGATCATGCCTATTTCGTACTGTTTATGACTCATGCTTTATATCCAGAGCGATTTTTTAAGACAATTTTAGCCCCAAAGCCGCAAGATGGCTAAGTGTAGACTTGTAATCTGTGTGCAGAATACTGCGGATTCCCAGGCTTTCCGCGATTTGTACAAACATGGGTGTATTTTCGAGATAAATAATCTTTTCAAGCAGTGCTTGAGACGTGTCCAAGGCCAGCCGAAAGATGGCGGGATCAGGCTTGCGTACATGGACGTAGCTGGAAGAAATAAATGAATCGATGAAATGATCGAGTTTGAATTTGCGAATGCGATGTGCGTTCAATTCCCGTCCTTCATTGCTGAGCGCGATCACCCTTAATCCATAACGCGTTTTAAGCTCGCGGATAAGAGCCAGCATATCAGGGTAGGGCTTAGATTGGGCGAACATGAAGCTGCGAAATTGAGCGAGAGTAAATGGACGCTTTTGCGTGAAAATGACCAAATTTAAGTAATCTTCCAGCGTAAACTTGCCCTCTTCGAAGGCTTCAAAGACTAGGTGATGCCGATCTTCGATTTCGGTCCATTTCAGTTTAAAATGGTCTGCTGCTCTTTCACGGGCATGATGATCCCA
>PEQL01000005.1 GCA_002786175.1 Parachlamydia sp. | reverse complement strand
ATCCGTACTCGATTGTTTAACTAAAACATTCATTCTTTGTAACATAAAAACAACAGCTTCTTCTTTAATTGAATAGCCATTATCCCCGTAAGTTATCATATTTTCTCTGTAATCCATTTCTCTTGCGCCTACCAGAAGATAACTCAATTGCCGATCTTCAATTTCTATTCCTTTTTCTCGGAGGATTTTTTTTGCCGCTTCCCTCGGCAAGCCCTCAACTTCCTTAATTAAGCCATCAAAGTAGGATTTTTTCGCCTCTTTTTCCTTAGCTAACTCATCTTGATAATCGAGATATTTTTTTGTGCGGTGTTTATCTAACAGAAACTCCGGCAGCTCCTCAATCGATATTTCTTTTTCAGTCAGGTAGGCTTCAAGTTTTTGCCGATCCATTTTAAAGATTTTAGGTCGAATGCCATGTTCTTTTAGATGCCGTACAATATCTTTCAAAGGCTTATGATCGTCTCGCATTTCTTTAAGGGTTGCAAATAGCGGATCGTAAAACTCACTTTTCCATTCACTTGGCTTAACTTCTTTATATTCATTTGCAAAGGTCTTTTCCTGCTGGAATCGAATCGCGTCTTCTATTGATTGATCGGGTGGTAGGTATTCGTCGAATTCATTTAATAGATGATCGCGAATACTCTTTCGGGTCGCTCCTTTTCTCTCTAACTCATGGATCCGCTCTTGCAACTTATCATAATATTCTTTTTTATAATCTGCCGGCACGTTGTCTTGAAACCAATTAAAAACTTCGTCCCTCTTTTTTGGATCGCGCAGAGATTCCAAAAGATAATGGGTTGTACTTTCAAGAATCGCGGCAGCAGTGTATTCATGATAAAATTTGGCAAGAAGCTCCTCCCTGTTCAAGTAGATGCCTGAATAAGGATCATTAAATGACATTGCACTTCCTGGAAGTTGCAGAGGTTCTCCTAGTAATAGCATCAATCGATTAGAGATATGTACAGATTGTCCAGGCAGTTTGAAAGTCCACGTATCTAAAATTCCCGACCTAAGGGTGAGTAAATTTTGACACACATGTTTTTCTAAAGTAGGGAGGAGGTGCTGCTCCGCCGTTTCTTTTGGGGGGAAATAGAGTTCATATAGTCTTTTAGCCTCAAAGAATTGTCCGCCACACAATAGGCCCATTGCAGCCATGTCGATAAGGATGGTGGCTTGTTCTGAGGGTTCCATGGTAGGTAGAAGAAGACCTAAATGCATGATGATATTTTTGTAGTTTTCATCGTAAATTTCTTTTTCTTCAGCTGACTCGGGTACACCAACTTCCTTTTCCTTTTCATTGCCTTGTAATCTTGTAACGAGTGTGTGCATCCCACCCTTAAGTGTATGAACGCTCGTAGGAGCTCCAAATACTGTTAGGTTTTCCGGATTTTTATATCCAGGTTCATCAGGATTCGTAAAGTTAATTTCTGAAAACATATTTTCTAAATGAGATAAGTCAAAATAAGGGGCAGTCGGGATGCTTTCAAAGTCTGGGACGCCTTTCCCAAGATGGCTGGGGTCGACAGCAAATAAACTATTGAATATGTCTTTAGGAGAATAAGTTTGATCAAATACGAAGTCTTCCATTTTTTGAAAATCAGCTGTAAAGTCTGAATTTCTACCAATCTCTGCCTTAAAAATTTCTCTTAATTCAGGACTTTGCAGAAGCAGAGGAACTGTTAAAATAGATAAATTAAAACTCCTAGGGGGGGTAAAAATTTCACTTGCCTTTTCCTTGAGTAAAGTGAGCATTTCACTTTCACTTTCTGCTTGATCAAGACCCAGTTGCGTAGGTTGTAAAAAACAACCTAAAATAGGCTCGCGAATATAATTAAAATAGGCATTAGGATCGTTGATTAAGTCACTCGTATTTAAAACCTGATTTAACGTTCGAATATCTAGACCATTCTTCATCGCTTGATGAATCGACTTAGGATCATCCAATAAATTTTTAACAAGAACATCTATTTTAAAGTCAGGATGCCCAAGATTTTCAAATCTTATCCCTTGAGTGATTAATGGAATAAAATATTCTGGTGAAAGATTTTTATTGGCACACATATCATTGAGTAAGGATACCCCCTCATCATCCACCTGATTTGTGAGGTCTGCCCCATTTTCCACTAAAGTTAAAATAGCTTCTCCACTTGAGGATCGACAAGCTAACTGAATTGGCATTACCCCGTCTTGAGTAGGGGTATTAACTTTGTCACCCATGATCATGAGCAAGTGTTCTTTACTAATAGAAGGATTCTCACAAGCATAGTGGAATGGCAAATAACCTGACCCATCAAATACATCTTTTACTGATGGGTCCTTTTCAAGCAGCACCGGAATTAAAAGGGGATTTTTGTCACAAGCAATATGTAAAGGGTGAGTTCCGAAAAACCTGTCTTGCGGGTTAGCGCCATGCTCAAATAAAAGTTCAATATCTTCTGGGGTCGCCAATGGGTTTCCGCAGGCAGCAATCAAGGGTGTAAATCCATCATCATCTGCTACATTTACCTGTGCATTTAGTTTTAAGGCAGTTTTGATTAAAGGTGCATTCTTATAACACACCATAGTCAAAAAAGTTCTACCATCAGACGTGCGATCGTCAATTGACATTCCTTGATCAAGTAAAAGTTGGATTTGTTCAGCTGAAATATTCGATGCGTTTGCTGCTGTATGGATGGGTTTAAGTCCATATATATCGCTTGCATTAACATCAGCACCAGCTTGAATGAGAACTTCAATCAGATGAGGAGCAAATTCACATGCACGATGCAAAGGGGTAATGCCTATGTCATCAAGTTGCTTAACATCTGCACCTAATTCAATGAATTTTTTAATGACTGCAGGAGTCATATCTGGGTTTTGGCAAGCACTAATAAGAGCTGTACTACCCCCATCAATTTTAACATTTACATCAGGATTCAATGCTAAAATCTCAAGTATAGTGTTGGGATTTGTAGCGATAGAAAGAGGGGTATGATTAAGTGCTAAAGAATTAATAGTTAATCCTAAATCCATCAGTTTTTTAAAATCACTCGATTTAATGTGATCATTACAAGCAGCTTTATGCAAGACATTCATTTCATCGTTATCTGTAGCTTTACTATCCGCTCCGTTTTCCAATAAAAAATCCAAAAGAGTGACATTTCTTCTACATGCTATAAGCAAGGGAGTGTTTCCTGAGCTATTTTTTGCATTGATTAAATCTTCATTTACTAAAGGTTGAATTAATTCAGGCCTTATCCCAGGATTTCCGCAGGCTGTGTGCAGAGGAGCATTTTCATCATTGTCTAAGCTATTAATGTCGGCACCTAGTGAAATCCACATTTCGATTAGTTCAGGATGATGCTCGCAGGCTCTATGTAAAACTGTTTCACCCGAAAAATATTTGTAATTAACACCCACCCCGATTTCAGCAAAGGCATCGAGTGCGGCTGGGTTATATAAAACAGCAACTTCTATGGGTATTTCATTTTTGTGATTTGAAAAAATGATGTTTGAGCCTGCTTCGATTAGCGCTCTTAAATTCTCAGGAGTTATTTCAGGATTTCTAGCAGCCAAGTGTAAAGGTGTATCCCCATTTTTGTCAGCTAGAGAGACCTCTGCTCCATTCATAAGTAAAGCGGGAATGATGGAGGGATTTTCCAGGCAAGCTCTATGTAACTCTGTTCGGCCGTTCTCATCGGTAGCATTAATTTCATAACCGAATTCGATCATAGGACCTATAGCACCAGGATTATAATTAAGAGCTAACATCAAGGGTGTAAAACCATCCTCTTCTTCAACCAAAAAGTCAGCCCCCTTTTCCAACAACGCTTTGATATCTTCCGGTGGAACATTAGGATTAAAACAGGCTAAGTGAAGGGGGGTATTTTTTCTGTTATCTGTAGCATGAACGTCCGCACCGGAATTCAAAAGCGTCTGAACAAGACTAGGAGATTTTAAACAAGCAATTAAAAGAGGTGTTAGACTTGTTGTGTTTTTTTTATTTACATCAGCACCTTTCGCTATTAAAGCTTCTACTATTTCTGGGTATGGATATATACAAAAAAAATGAAGCAGGGTATTACCATCAAGATCAACTGCATGTACATCAGCCCCTGCCTCTATTAATAAAGGAATAACTCTTGGTTCGGCTCTATGTATACAGGTAAGACCCTCACTATCGCGAACATTCACATCTACTTTGAATTTTTTAATATCTTCTAAAGATAGTTCTGGATTTGTTAATAGGCAATCTATGAAACTTTCATCCTGAAGAGGCAATTCTCTATATTCTGAAAAAACATTTAATAATTCTAAGTTGGAACGAGCTGCGACATGAAGGGGTGACAATCCCTTATGATTCTTAAGCGCTAAATTTTCAGTGCCTTTCGGAAGTAGTTCCATTATTCGTATCACGTCATCTGAAGAAAAAGCAGGATTTGAACAAGCTAAATGCAGAATTGAATTTCCCTGAAAATCTAAGGCTAAGGGATTGGCTCCATTTTTAATAAGAAATTCAATTGTATTTACCGTAATATTTTTATTACATACTGCAAGATGAAGAGGAAAGCTTCCATTGCTATCCGCCATATTTAGGTTCGCGCCCTTACTAGCTAAAGTTTCAAGTAGCTTAAGATTATACAAACTGGCAAATTGAAGAAGTGCTTGGCTTTGGTAAGTATCTTTAGTAGCCATCAAGACTTCACTACAATTTAAATCCGGATAAAACTCCAAAATTTCCGGCAAAATAGGTAGATTATAGAGTATAGCTTCATCGAGAGGAGTGAAATGATCCTTGTTGCGGGCATGAACGTCCAAACCTAAGTCGACAAGTTTTTGAACATCGTGCGTTTTAAGTCGTTCATTCCAAACTGCATAATGCAAAGCATTTGACCCATTATTATCTGTTGCTGTTACATCCGCCCCATTTACCAATAAACGATCTAGAAGGCTCATGTTATGCTTACATGCAAAAAGTAAAGGAGTGGTACCTAGTGGAGTGGCGGCATTAATTTGCGCTTGGTTAATTAAAAGCTGAAGATTTTCTGCAGTCATGGAAAAATGGCTACAAGCTTCGTGTAAAGGAACATGTCCATATATGTCTTCGAGACTCAGATCAGCTCCTTGTTCAATCCAAAATTGAATGAGTTCTGGATGAAGGTGTGCGCGATGTAAAACGGATGACTTTTCCTTTCCATATCTGTAATTTACGTCAATTCCAGCTTCAGCAAACACTTTAACGGCTTCAGGATTGTATTTAGCTGCAGACTCAATAGGTAATTCCTTTTCTGCATTTTCAACAGAAATGTCCGCCCCTGCATCAATTAAGGCTCGCAATTGCCCAGAGGTAATAAAGGGATTTCGAGCAGCCAGATGCAGGGGGAAATCATCATCCTTTGTTCTTATATTAACATCTGCTCCTGCCTTCACTAAAATAGGGATCAGCTTTGGATTTTCGATACAAGCATAATGCAATTCCGTTAGTCCAACCGTTTTGACTTCATTAAGGTTCCGCCCGGCTTCATCAAAGAATCTTTTAATAAGTTCAGAATTAATCTTGGGGTTTTTAAGAAAAGCCAAATAACCTGAAATGATACTTTTTTTAGATAGTCCTTTGGAAAAACATTGCTCAATAAATAGTGGAGAAGAACCTTCGCATACTTTTTCAAATAAAAAAAGATCGGTTGGATTTTCCTCAAATAATTTTTCAACTATTCTTTGGGAAGCCACTTCATTTAATTCGCGATAAACAGTATGAAAAGCTTCTGGATCTTGTTGAAACGTCTTTGAGAGAAGTGTAATGATTTTTTTATCGACGTTTTTTAGTTTAGTAGATTCACTAAGAATGTGGATAAGTTTTTTTGAAGCAAGCGATTGACTGCTGATCTTTAAGTCGGTCAAATCATTTTCAAATGTTTTTAAAAAAAGTTTTGAATTATTTTCTAATTCTTTACGAATTTCGCTATCGGGAGAATTCAGTACCCACTTGCATGTGTACTTTTCTAATCCTACTTGCATAACGACCTACCCGCTTATAGTTTGAATACTCTTATATAATTATACACAAAACCTAATTATTATGCTTAACTAATAGAAACAAAACGCTTGACAATAATTATTAGACTTTTTTCAAAACTTGCTTTGTTTGAGAAAATTGATCAGCAGTTCCCATTGAAGTTAGATTTAAAAGAAGTTTTGAAAAATAATCTTTAAAAAATTTTTACAAAAAAAAGATCCTCCACGATTTTATTTAAACTTCAATTTCACCTTTTCACACATTATTCTTCAACCAATCTAAAAAATCGTTTTATCATCTTTTAACAACTTATGTGGTATCTAAAACTATTTTTTTTAGAGATAAGTGCAAAAAATTTTTCCATGTACCTAACTCTACATAAGCAAAGAAGGTGCACATTTATTTTCCATCTCGTCCTCCAATTTTCAATTGATGAACATTTTCTTTGGTAATATAAATATTTGTTTTCCAATAGCAGTATTGTGTCTTACCTCCTTCATATAAATAGTATAATCGAAAAAATTGGTTTTTAAATCTATGTAGCTTCCATTTAAAGGGATTTGGTTAATAAATCGATACTTGTGAAGATTTCCTTCTTCATCTATAAAATCAAAATAAGAAATTTTTTGTGGATCAATCCAATCAAAAGCATGACTTTTGCTTACAATAATACTTCATTTTAAGGGATTCTAGCAGCTGCACATTTGGACCTGTTTCAGACAAACCATCTTGAATAACAACAAGTTTTAAAAAGGGGTGTTCTTTTAAAACCTAGCTGGTTAAGTCTGGACTTTTGACAAATTATCGGGCTTGGTTAAGCTAGATAAAAGAGACGCCGTTAAAATCTTGTGATGTAGGCCATGAAAAATTTGGGAGAGAAACCATTAAATGCCACATATCCACTTTCAAAAGTCAAAAAATATCACAAACCAGGCTGCTTTTAGTAGTTTCTTGCTCTTTTTGACTACTTTTTTTGCGCTCGCGCTTAGGAAAACGCGTGCCAAGCCCCCCTCCTCCTTTGTAGATTTTTTACTCGGCTTTTTAATTGAAGGAGCGGCAGTAGATCGAACTGCAATTGAACGAACGGGGGTTTGCTCAAAATTCGCATGCAAAGGAAGAAGGGCAGAGATCTGAAGGTATCGCAGAGCCCAAATGAGATTCGTTTGGAACTTTGTGCCTAATGGATCAACTTGCCGTCCTGTTGTATTCGGAGTAAAATTTGTAATCTGCTATCGGTAGTTTGTTAGAGCGGCCCAAGAATATAGCCATGTTTATAATGGTTTTTCGACCATATCCACATAGGTATGCAAAGGACAGTTCTTTAGCACGGATAAAGGCAGCTTGTTTGCAAAATGCCGGTCTTCATAGAGCAAATATCATCAAGAGAGCTTTGAGCAGGTTCATGGTTCCTCCTTTCGTGGTTGAAAAGAATACTATGAACCTAGCTCGTTTTCATTTTAAAGAAATTTCATGGCAAGTTCAGAAAACTATAAACTATAGGGAAATAAGATTGCCCTAATTTCCTCAATCGAGCTTAGGAATTTAAGATTAGGCTTATGTGGCTTAAACTTTTACGAGATTACAATCACTTTTAATGAGCGAATTAGATTTGCAAAGTCATTTTTGTTGTATAGTGACTCTTTTTAGCTGTCTCATCATCTGTATTTATGGCAAGATTTTAGAGAGAAGGCCCAATGAAATAATAATTGTCAAAAAAAATACTTTAAGTTATAATTTTAGTGATTTGTTTATATGAAATGTAAGCAGCTTATTAGTTTAAGCAATTAAAGATGCTATAAATATCCGCATCTGCATATGAATGATGAATTCAAAGATTACAAAAATAAATCTTAGTTTGATCGCCTCGATCACTAAATAAAATTATAGGTATAGAATGAGTAATAAAATTGATATGGCATCCGTTGATTGGAGCCGAGTTGAGACAGGCTATTTTGTGGCTAAAAAATCTTCGACAAGCCAGAATACCTACAAACTAGAAGTGGTTGATAAAGCCGCTTTAAAAGCCTGTCGTAAACAAAAAGACGTGGTTTGTAATCTTAACAAAGTCATTGGCATTTTTAATGACTCCACCGTAGATCGCACTATTTCGGATCCCCAAATTAAGTCACTAAAAGACAGAATGGAAGCCGCCAGCAAAAAGCATAACAAACAGTGGTATCGTTGTTTGCGCTTCCTCGGTTTTCCGATCCTGATTGCCAAATTATTTCGCACTGATGTTTTTACGACGTATCAAGCTCCCAAAACCCCACAAAAAGAACCTGAAAAATCTAAAAAAGATGATGGTTTAGGCGGTAATCCTCCTCCAGGGGGCAACCCACCACCTCCTCCGAGCGACAAGCCCGCTCCAACGGGTGGTAATCCTCCTCCGGGCACTAATATTCCGTTGCCACTGCCTGCTTTTCGTAACTCCGATAAAATTTATCCACTGCTTGGCAATAAAGTGGAACTTAGAGATTATCTAAAAGGCTTAAATGAAGGCGATTTGACGGAAATCTTGGACAATGTACTCGATTTAATTGAGTCACACTCCGATTTAGCTCCTCTGATCCCGATTATTTATACGCAGGTAATGGATCCGCAAGAGTCTTCCACAAGAATGGTTTCGCTAGTTGAAACCAATTCTTCATTAGCACAAACGGTCGTAAAAAGCTTCAATACTTTGGAGTGGCATGATTTGCTCCAAAAAGCAACTTTTAATGACCAAGATATAACCACATTGCTTCTGCCCGCATGGATTGGTGAGGAAAAACAACTGGAAAGTGCCAAAGCATTTTTAAAATTAGAAAACTTATCTCTGAATAATTTAGATTTAATCTTTACCACCGTCCCAGCCTCTGCCATATCTATGAACGAGGACCAGACAGCTAATATAATGAAAAAATATCTGGATGTAAACGACGCGAAAAAGGCGCGCTTGCTTGGAGAACAGTTTGCCTCGCTTCCTGCGAAAATTCGTCTAGATAGAATGAGTTCTTTGTTCAAGGAAAGTTTGCCCGAATCAATCACGCAAATTCTTAACGTAGACACCTATGATTGGATGAGACCCGTAATTTGTTTAAATAGTGTGCGGGTTGACCGCGATAATCTTGGTGAATATCTTGAATTTTATCTGCCATTGAAAAGAGCAGAAGTGCTTTTGGAAATGATAGACTTCGCAAAAGGTTTAGCGCACATTGCGACTCTAGAATCAGTGCATACACTTTTCTTTACGAGCGCTAACCACTTCGGAAGCCATGGTGAACCATTTATACACATTGCTTTTGAGGAGATAATGCGAGGAGATGATGATATAAAGCTAAAAGCAAAAGCTTTTAACTCACATGGACAAATTATTAATGCTCTGGCTACACTGCTTTCGATTTCAGGTGAGATAAACTTAAAATCAACAGGCGAGCCCCCATATAGTTATGAACGTATCCGTCCTTTAATTAACTCTCAAGCTCTTTTAAAATCTTTATTAAACGCAGTTGCAGCAAGAAGTAAGCTTTCACCAGAGGAAGCGAAGGTTATTCTTGGGCAGCTTTTGAAGGCAAATGACAAATACCCCCTTGCACTTAAACAAAATGAGGTGGACGCCGTTTTAAAATCGTACAAAGATATTCCAAGAAGCACAATTCGGACATATCTAATAGAGCTAGGGTTGTAAGCACATGACGCAATTAATGGGGATCTTGAATGTCACTTCAGATTCCTTTTATGATGGGGGATGTTTTTTTGCGGAAGAGCACGCAATTGTGCGTGGCTTAGCCATGGTTGCCGAAGGCGCTGATATCCTAGATATCGGCGGAGAGTCAACCCGGCCGGGAGCCACCCCTGTGGCACTCGCAGAAGAATTCTCCCGTGTCGTTCCTGTCATCAAAGGTTTGTCCTCACAAACTGCCGTGCCTTTATCGATTGATACCATGAAGCCTGAGGTGGCTGCTGCAGCATTAGAAGCAGGCGCCACCCTCATCAATGATGTCAGCGGATTTCGCCATCCTCAAATGCGCGAGCTAGCAGCTCACTCCAAAGTGGATATCTGTGTCATGCATATGCAAGGTGAACCCCGAACCATGCAAAATCAACCTTTTTATGAAGAGGGGATTATCCCTCATTTATTGAAGTGGTTTGAAAATCGTGTGCAAGAATTAAGGGCCTCTGGAGTCCAAGACAGCCAGATCATTCTTGATCCAGGCATTGGTTTTGGAAAAACCGTTGCCGATAATCTTAAAATTATAGACAATCTGTCCTTACTTAAATCGATGGGTTTTCGAATCTTGCTGGGGGCATCACGTAAGTCTTTTCTTTCAAAAATCGTGAATAAATCCTCAGCGAATGTGCTATATGAGACCATTGCAGTAAATGTGCTTGGTGTGCAGCAGGGTGTCGACATCATTCGCGTGCATGATGTCAAAGAACATCGTGGAGTATTAGACCTGATGAGCAGGTTTAGATAGCCTTTATTTCGAGGCAGGGTTTATGAGCGTCTTTCATTTTATGGTTCCAGCTTTAGAGATTATCATTATCGCGATAATGGTCTACAATCTCTTGTCGTTTTTTTGGAATACCCGGGCAATGGATCTCATTCTAGGATTACTGGCATTTCTGGCAGTGTATGCGGGTGTTAAATGGCTAGACCTTCCCGTGCTGCAGAAGCTGATGTGGTACTTCATTAATGTCGCTGTTATCGCCGTATTGATCATCTTTCAGCCTGAACTTCGGCTAGCTCTGTCCAAAATGAGCGTCAAAGGCAAAAAATATCGTGAAATTAGCGAATTCGACAAATTTTTAGATAGCATTGCCCAAACGATTTATAGGCTTTCTGAAAGACGTATTGGAGCGCTTGTTCTGCTAGAAAATCAAGATTCTTTGGATGAATTTGCCAATAAAGCTGTGATTTTAAATGCACAGTTTTCGTCTGAATTATTGGAAACAATTTTTACCACCACAACCCCTTTACATGACGGGGCTGTGATCATTCGCGGCACGACTATTTTATCAGCTGCGACCATCCTCCCGCTAGCAGACGATAGTTCTCAAGTGTCTAAGTCGATGGGAACCCGCCACCGGGCAGGATTGGGAATTAGCCAGATTACCGATGCCTTGATCGTGGTTGTCTCGGAAGAAACGGGAAAAGTTTCAATCGCGCGCGAAGGGATTATGACACGCGGGGTAAAAATGGATCGGTTTAAGGGAATCATCCGCAGCGTCTTTACTCCCCCTAAAACAAAAATGGAATCAGGTTTTGATTTGATAGGACAATTGAAGCAATGGAATCAATAATCAGGACAATTTTTTTTCATAATTGGGGTCGTAAAGTTGTTGCCGCAGCCGCTGCGGTCGTGATCTGGTTTTTTGTAAACCATTCGATTCTTGAAACGAAAACTCTACCCAACGTCCCCGTTAAAATCGCGAATCTTGCTCCAGGAAAAACAGTTTTAGGATTGCTGCCGAATGGGGTAATGGAGCGTCGCATCACTTTGACTTTAAATGGCACTAAAGATGTGATTCAAGATTTAGAACCGGGAGATGTGCAGGTTTTGTTAGATGCATCCACCGCAGATTCTGATGACTGGGTGGTGAAGATTTTAAAGAAAAATCTGGTGAGCTTAAATCCTTCAATCAATCTAAGCCAGCATATCACTTCTATTGATCACGCTGAATTTATTGTGAAATTGACAAAGCTGGTAACGGCCAAAATCCCGATTTTTGTCATGCCTCCAACAGGGAATCCTCCTGAAGGATACGAATATTTGGATGTGTGGCCGCAAAAGCTGATGCAGACGATTAGCGGTCCAAAAGAAGAGATAGAAAAGCTCAAAAACAAAGGCTTAAGGCTCACTTTTAATCTCGATAAAATTTCGACACTTGACCTGGATAAGCTCGGCAATGATCCCTCTCATACTTATGACGATGAAATCCGATTTCCCGTCCCTGAAAAATGGAAGCATGTCGAAATTCCTTTTCGTCAATATGCCTCAGAGGAAGTCAATGATCCCGAAGCCGCTAATCTGCGGATAGACTTTCTGCGCAAAAAACTTTTGCCTTTAAAGCAAGAGCTGCCCATGCAGGTGTTTTATCCTTCCAAGTATAGTTCTTTAATTAATCCGCAGACTTACTCCCTATCTTATCAAGGGCCAATTAAAGAAAAAAATGGGCTGCCTCTTTTTTCTGTGCCCCTTTATGTCAAAGATGTGAGCCGCTTATTTTTAGATATTATCCGCGATAACCTGCAAATCGTCATCATCGCCGCGCCTAAAGAAGAGCGGGAAATTTTGCAGTGGAGTATCGAGATTATAGACGAACATGCTTTGGAAGATACTTATGTGGCTTATTCTGTCAGTGGATCGGCTGAAGATAAAAATGTCTCATCCCTCTCTTCCAAAAAGCAAGAAGCTTTATTGCGCGAGCGTTTTCGCGAGTATGCCCAACGCCTAGCCCTTTATGTGACCCCTGATCGAAAATTGGTGTTAGACAGTCGTCTCGATGATCATCAGATCAAAGTCGGGATTGGAAAATAACAGATGCCAGCCGAACGTTATTTTGTTCCTTCAGATTTTCTTCCCAATAGCACCCTTTTTATCGAAGGGCAAGAATTTCACCATCTTATTCATGTCATGCGTGCTAAGCAGCATGATCCCATTGAATTGGTCAATGGCAGAGGGGATTTGGCAAGGGCCACGGTACAACAATTAGAAAAGAAAAAAGCAGTTTGTTTTCTTGAAGAAGTTCATCATGTTCCTAAACCTCAATTTGAAGTCGTATTAGCGCAAGCTATTCCGAAAATGAATCGTTTGGATTTTATTTTGGAAAAAGGGACTGAGCTGGGGATGACGCAGCTCTGGTTGTTTCCTTCTCAGAGAGGGGAACGAAAGGTCCTCACCGAGCATCAACTTGAACGGATGCAAGGATTAACGATTGCGGCTATGAAACAATGCGGCAGTTTGCATTTGCCAATTATTCAATGCAAACCCTCGCTCGATCATTGGCAGCAAGAATGGATGATCTATCCCTCTTTTTTTGGGGATGTCGATCCTAAAGCCCCATCCTGCACACAAAAATTTCAAGAAAACCCCTTAGCCACAGGCCTTATTTTTTTTATCGGACCAGAAAGTGGACTCACTGAGGATGAAGAAATATCTCTGTTAAAGTTGCATGCACAGGGAGTCAAACTCCATCGAAACATCCTAAGAACCGACACCGCAGCTTTAGCCGCTCTCTGCACAATCGCTCAATATCTCTCTGAATAGATAAGCTTTCCATCTTTAACGTGTAAAAAAGGTGTCAGGGCGTGAAGTTTAGCGGTTTTCTTGCTTTGGATGTGAAACACTTGCCATTTTTTTAATGTTAAAGCGTCAGCAATCAAACTACGATGGCAGCGCCAAGGAACTCCTTCCGCACACATCAGAACACAACGCTTTTTTTGCGCTATTTTTTCGAGCTTTTCCAGCCCTTTTTGAAAAGAAGGAGTCTGCATGTAGTCAGCAAAGCCCCGAAAAGAAGCATTAATCCAGCCGGTGTTTAGTGAATTCTTTAAAGCATGCCGTAGTCCTCCCAGGTCTTTCAGGTGTCGATATCCAATTTTAACACTTTTTAGAAATGCTTTTAGTTCTTCCTGATTATATTCAGGACAATGTCTTGATTTTGGAATCGTTCTGATATCGATGATCATTTCAATCGCATGGGCTTTGAGCAAATCTATAAAAAATTCAATCGTGTGAGTGGAATACCCGATCGAAAAAATTTGATGAGAAACTGACGGAGATTTAGGGGTGGATATTTTGGTCATAAGGCACCATTTTTAATTCAAGAAGAAGAGGGGAAATACCGGAAACTAAACCAAAAACTGGCTGAAGCTGTCCGAGGTAACTATGCGAAGTCTCCCTTATCGTTTACTGAATCTACCTAAAATTAAAAAGACAAAAACGGAAAAATCTAGCCTATTTTCATAGACGCTAAACCCTGCAAGGGAAAGAGACATAATAGTTAAATTTCCAACATGGCAAACCATTTAATGGCCGAACCTCCCACTAGATGGCTCCTTCATTCGCTAAAAATTGCTAAGTATTTGGTTTTTAATAGCTTGAGTGTATGGCTTTCAAAGGTCATCTACGATTTTTTTGAACTTTCGCATTTTTTCTTATAATCTGTGCATTTTTTTCCCGAAAACAGCCTATTTAAGGGCATTCTGAATTCCAAGGAAGCTTAGCCATATTTGATTGAACATTGATCTCTATTGTTCAAAGTATTTAGAAAACATTATAATAAGATTAGAGAACTGCTTAAAGTTTTTCCTGTATTTTCGATAAAGAGAAGGAGGAAGTATGAAGCATAAAAGCTTATGGATTACGATCGCCCTATTTGGGGTTAGCCTTCTAAACAGTCAAGTTTATGCAGACTCTCGACAGACAGTGATCATTAATGAAGAACCTCGCCGCAATGCCTGGTCAAGAAATGTGGGGGATGCACCTACAGTTGGCTCTAATTCGCCGACAGTAGGAGATACAACAGTCACTCCGGGGACATTCGATAGAACTCCAGGATCTAGCCCTACGGTAGGTTCGGGATCACGCTCTGTAGGAGATTATGGCTCGCGTTATGACACGTTTACAACGCCTCGGGGAGATTCCCCCATCTCAGGATGGAGCAATCGAAATGTGGGACAAGGCGACCGCACGGCTGGCTCAGGTTCTGTCACACCCGGATCAACAACGGTGACCCCTGGAACGACTACCGTAACTCCCGGTGATAGCCCTGCCTATGAAAACTGGTGGGATGAACCCCGTTCATTTGTAATTCCCAGATCTCCTCAACCACCAAATCAGAGATAATGCTATTAAAACTGATTTTTCAGACAGGCGCATAGAGATTGCTGATTTAGAGCTAAAGCTACTGCCTCCTTAGAGGATCATTTCGGAAAGGCCCAAAACGAGAGAAGGCGGCTATGTCTGCAGTGCCTTTCTTGGTCTTAATTTTGTCTGAGAGGTCAATAAAGGAGTCAAGAATAGTCTATGACGACTGAAGCATAGTCGAAAAAAAGCTTACCTAAAAAATCCTTGTCTTTATAAAAATCTTACTTTACAGTTTCATGTTGATGTTTTATCAAATTTTAATTACTACTCAGGAAACTCAACTATGCAATCCTCACACTCCTCTCGCACTATTTTTTCAAGGTCTTTTTTTAGTGAAAATTTTTGTTTTCGCTTTATGGGGAATAGAAATAAAAGATGGCAGATTTTAACCTCAGAAAAGCATCCATTTACCACTCATAAAGTCATTCAGACATTTAGAAGATGTTCTTATCAAAACCGCTCTTTTTCCGAACAAAAAAAATGTTTATCTCATGCCTTTTCCGATCCACATTCCCCTGTTTTTGTTTGTTCTACTGGAGCTCCTCCCAGAGAAACAGTCTCGTCCATGAGATTGTGGTTAACTCTGGGGGCAACTTTGGGGATTGCTCCCTTAGTGCCTCGTGATGACCATGGTAATGATCTACAGCAACTTAGCGTTGATTTAGGGATGAGTATGCCTAATTCCTTATCTGGAGAAGAAGAAACTGCTTTTATTCAAGAATGCTTTTCTGCAGCTTTTCAGATATGTAAAAATGGAGAATGGGAGAAGATTTCCAAGATTATACCCCAATTAAAACGTTTAAAAGATCGTTTGGGACGCTCTCTCTTTATCGCAGCTGTTGAAGAAGGCGATTTTGCATGTGTTCAAGGACTATTGAAAAGAGGATTTTCTTTCACTGAAAGAGATGCAAAAGGCAATAATGCTTTGCACATTGCTGCGCGCAATGGACATGCCAAGCTGATGGGTTTCCTGACTGATCGCATTAGCCCCAATGATAAAAACTTAAAGCATAGAACCCCTCTGCATGTGGCCATCAAGCACGGACATGCCCATGTCGTGCAAGCTCTTTTAGATAATCAAGCAGACCGTCACATAGTCATAGAAAAAAATGGGATTAAGCTCTCTCCTGCGGCTTTTGCAGCCCAAGGGGGGCGAGTAGAATGTTTAGCTCTTCTCGACATAAAAAAAGCCTGCACAGAACAAGTCGACCAAATCGGCAATTTATTACATTTAGTGGTTCTATCAGGACAATTGGAGGTTGCTCGTTATCTTCTGAAGGAACATTGGGAAGTAGCCAAACCCTTGTTGAGTGGGGTGGATATCAATGGGAGAATTCCTCTTCATATTGCATCCATGCGCGGAGACATCCCTATGGTTAACTTGCTTGTCGAAAAAGATCCCAAGCTCCTAGAGGCAAAAGATAAAGAAGGAAGGACAAGCGTCCACCTAGCGGCTTTGGCAGAACAGCCTGATGTAATCCAAGTGCTGGATTATTTGGGTGCCGACTTAAATGCAAATGATAATCATTATAACAGACCCCTTGATCTGGTCAAAGGAAAGGCCAATGATGAAGCGATTCAATGTGCTTCCTTGCTCGTTAAGCTTGTGGGAATGGATAAGGCAGCTAAAGTGCTTCCTCCTGATTTTGCTTTCAAACCCCCACATTTTCTTGTATGGAAAGGGGGTGGTCCTGCAGGCATTGGTCATATCGGCGCATTGCTGAAGATGCAGCAGCTTGGTAAAGATAAAGAGGTTAAAGGGCATGCTGGTTCCTCGGCTGGTGCTATCCTAGCAGGTTTAGCTGCAGCGGGTCTTCCTCCAGAAACGATTAAAGAACAATTGAAGAAAAAAAATCTTGTAAGTTTTTTGGATGCTTCAAGCCCCTTCCATAAAGCTATTCTGGATGCCGGGAAAAAAGGATCTTTCGGCTTTAACGAACTCAAACTGATTCTTTCTGATTTTTGGAATAAAGGAAAATTGCTGTCCAATCCGGCTAATCAAGCCAAAGAATTTTTCAATAAGCTCGCCACATCTACGGGAATGTGTGATGGGGAGGACTTCCGCTTATGGATGGAAGAACAGATTGCAGCAGGTACAGGCATAGCAAATTGTACATTTGGAGAATTGCATAAACTGGCACAACAGGAAGGAAGTAAATTTAAGGAACTCAAAGTTTATATTGTGAAGCTGGGTCAAAATGGGGCTTCAGAAGTGGTTTGTATTAGTTCTGATGATAAAAAATGCAAAGACTATATCATCTCCGATATCATTCGTTGTTCGATGTCCATTCCAGGTGTCTTTAAGCCCCATATGTTATATTTTAAAGATCGCGATGGCATGCGTCATGCACTTCCAGGAAAGGGAGTTTATGTCGACGGTGGTTTTATGGAGAATTTCCCCCTCCATGCCTTTGATCAGTCTAAATACCAGCAGAGTGAAACTTGGGGTGGAGCTCCCAATAGACGCACCTTGGGAATTAGTTTGACAACACCTCCTGAATTGAGAGAAACTAACGAGATTTCAGGGCCTATCGATCTTCTCAAATGTTTAATGTACACTTACTGGTGTGCGCAAGAAATTAGAGATAAGCAGCATAGTTACAATAAAGATCGGGTGATTGAAATTCCTCGTGGAGAAGTTGGACTATTAGATTTTGAGCTAACTGAAGAAGAGCAAGATGCCCTCATTAAAGCAGGAGAGGATGCTACTGAATTTTTTTTTCAAGTAAAGGGGCAGCACAAGAAAGACGCTACTTCTTAAGTCCTCTCAGAGAGAATTTCATTCGCTTGGATCCTCCTCTCGAACAATCTGTTGAAAGAACTTCTTATATTAGTGTCATGGAGGATCTCTTGCCACATCAGTGGAAGCCAAGAGATCCTACCAAAGTCTTGCTCCTCCACGGATTAAATGGCATGGGGAAAAGCGAGCTGGCACTCTATTTTGCCAACCTGCATCGCTATGATTATTTTACCTATATCCATACGTTTCATTTTGGCAATGAAGCACAGCTTTACCAGGAATATTTAGAGGCTGCAAAAAATTTAGGGCTTTCCATCCCTGAAGGTCTCCCAATGAATGAATTAAAAAACAAATTCCATTCGCAGTTAGAGAATTACCTTAAAGGTCCATGGCTATTAATTTTAGACAATGTGAATCAGAAGCTCACTAAAGAGGATTTCCCTCAAAATGGGGGCGTAGTGCTGATCACTTCCATCGATCAAAGTGTATGGGAAAAAAGCCAAGCAAATGCATTGGAAGTTAAGGAATTTACACTGGATGAAGCGACGAGCGTTTTGAGCAAAGTCACGGGAGAAGAAAAATCGGAGGACATGCGTCAACTTGCTCTAGAGGTAGGTTGTTTTCCTTTTGCAGTGTATCAGATAGCCTCCTATATTGCAGGCACTCCAGGAAGAAGTATTGCGGATTATAGAGCGATTTATAATTCTCAGAAAAAACCCCATCGGGCCCGGTTGTCTGACAATGAGCGTTTATTGGATGTTTTAGAAACAATCTGGGACATTACCTTTCAAGAAATAAAGAAAAATGAGTTGGCTCAGGAGTGGTTAAATGTAGCGACTTATCTTTATCCAAAGCACATCACCAAACAACTTCTCGAGGACTGGATTAAAGCAAAACATCCGGAACATAGCGGAGAAGCCGCAGATCGTGTCTTTCGTCTTTTGGGGAAGTATGGATTGATGAGACTGCGTGAAGATCGTCAAAGCTTTTCCTTGCATGCCCTTTTGCAGCGGGTTCTCAAGCATAAGCAAGGAGATGCCGCAACTCGACAGAAAATCTTTGAAGAAAGCTTTGATTTCATTTACGACTACTTGAGTAATGTTTCTACTATGGATATTCAAACATGGGAGAAAGGAAAAAAATGCCTTCCCCATTTGGCTAACCTGCTAGAGAACAAATATGTGGGCAGCCTCCCTTTAGAGAAGTATTTGAACGGCCTTCTTTTAGCTTCTAATTTAAGTATCACATCTTTTATTGGAGATTGTAAAGGCGCGTTAAAATATGCAGAAAGAGGTTTAGAAGTTTGCGGGTCCTTAGATGAGACAAGAGCCCCTATTGCCTTCATCAATTTTGCCTATCACAAAGGCATAGCCCTCATGGGATTGTCTGACTCTACTGGTGCCTTAGTGCATTTTTTACTTGCGATGCTGACATTTAGAGACCTCGACCATAGTCGTTACCCCATTGAGGTCATTCATAATGTATTTTACTATATAGGAGTGATAGGAATTTATTTTTCCTCTTTAGGAGCTTATAAGGAAGCAGCCAAAACTTACAGCCTATATCTAAAAACCTTACAAAAAATTCGGGGAGACAAGGATTTGGAGATGTGGGCACAATTACACCTAGGATTGATTTTGGCCAGGCTTGGAAAATTGAATGACGGTTATGATAAAGTCAATGAAATTTTAGAATTCCAGAAACAGGAGTGTGAAGGAAAGGATCATCTCAGATTGAAGGAGGCCTTACGATTCATGGGTGTGATACTCATAGAATTGGGAGACTACGAGGAGGCACGGCGATGTTTAAAAAAAGCTTTAGAGATGGGACAACGTTTATATAAAGAAGCAGAAGGCCCAGAACTAGCTCTTGATTTGAATAATTATGGAAAAGTTTTAGGAAAATTAGGAAAACATAAAAAGTCAAAAAAATTTTTACTGAGCGGCCTGGAAATGATAGAGAAAATTCGTGGGAAATCGGATCTTCTAGCCGGCTTGATTTCAAGAAATGTGGGTGAGGTGCTATCCAATCTCGATAATCCTCAACAGGCATTAGAGTACGCTCGAAATTCCTTACGCATGTTCCGTAGGGTTTATAAGAATATAAAACATCCTGAAAAAGTACGTTCATTAAATGTGAAGGGGTCTATTTATAGAAGGCTGGGGAACCCTGCAAAGGCTCTGAATGTTAATCATAAGGCTTTGCGTTTGGCCCAAGAAATTTATGGTGAAAAACCCCATTATGATCTGGGAATAGTTTGGGCCGAACGTGGAGAAACTCTCCATCACTTAACGGACCTTGCTGGAGCTATTGCCGCTTATGAAAAGGCTTTAAGTATCTTAAAAATTGCTTATCAAAGAGAAGACCATCCTAACCAAATGAGTATCAAGCAAAAATTGAAACAAGTTCACTTTGAGCAGACTTTATTTACTGTTGCATTCCTCTAAAGTATCCCTTTCTTGGGGCCCTTGGGGGCGTGCGGGAGCCATATTTCCCAGGGGCCGGAGTCATTCCATAATTCTTTCGTAAGCTTTAGATCTCGCCTTATCCTTGAGATAAAATCAGGTTCCTCAGTAGTCGACGACGACTCCTTTGCACACGATATTTTTCTGAGGATCTAAAGTTACCATTCCCCCTTCTTTAAGAATACGTGTCGCTCCTGCTGCTTTAAGCAAATAAGGCTTATTCAAAGGTTCGAGAAATTTAACGAGGAGATTGGCCGAATCGGTATCTTCAGGAAAGTTTTCTAAAATCACCCCTAACGATTCGCGGATCAATGGGTAGTAAGACTCATCACAAGTCGTCAGAACGAGCAGACGATTTTTGACTTCATAAGGTTCTTTGGATTCGCTTGACATGACGAGGCAAATGTTGCCATGAACACGGTTTCCCTTGCCATCGCTCCCTCGCACTAAAACTTCTCCGATGCTTTCCACAATCATCATATTGGTTGTTCCCGAGAATCCAAATGGGGATCCTGCAGTCACTAAGACCAGGTCTCCATAATTGACATGCTTCTTCTCCAGTGCAAAATCACTTAATTGTTTAAAAGCGTCCTGGATGTTTTTGACGGGAGATGTTTCTTTGCAAGGGATAATACCCCAATTGAGTGCCATTTGATGATAGCATTTTTCGTTGGGAGTGAGGGCAATGATAGGCATAGGAGGACGTAAACGTGAAAGCAGGCGGGCGGTAGCACCGCTATTTGTAAATGTGAAAATAGCCTTGGCATTGGCGCTGTACGAGATTTTGACAGTCGCCAGCGAAACAGCCGCCGGGACATCTTGACTGATATGCGGATTTTGAGCGCTAAAATGGCGATAATGATCAAAATCTTGTTCCGTTTCCCTGATAATTTCTTTCATCATCGTTACAGCTTCGATAGGGTAATGCCCAATGGCGGTTTCGCCCGAGAGCATGACAGCTGATGTGCTATCGTAAATGGCATTTGCCACATCAGACACTTCTGCGCGGGTAGGCCGGGGATTGTGGATCATCGATTCCAGCATTTGCGTCGCAGTAACAGAAGGTTTGCCGGCAATGTAGCATTTGCGGATCATCATTTTCTGAAGTCTGGGAACCTGGCTTAAAGGAACCTCTACGCCTAGATCTCCACGTGCAATCATAATGCCGTCCGCTACTTTGACAATGCTATCAAAATTTTGCACTCCTTCGCTATTTTCAATTTTGGCGATGACTAAAATTTGCGGTTGCTTTTCTTCTTCCAATAATTTTTTAATGGTTAAGACATGCTCAGCGGATCGAATAAAAGAAGCTGCGATTAGATCCACTTCTTGTTGACATCCAAACTTGATATCCGCAATGTCGTAATCTGTCAAAGCGGGCAGTGAGAGAGAAGCGTTGGGAATATTCACTCCTTTGCCAGAACGAATAAGACCGCCATTGAAAATCTCAACAAGTACTCCAGCAGGGGTAATCTCTACCACCCGCGAAGAAATATAACCATCATCAAACAATACTTGCATGCCGACGGTGAGTTGATCAACAATCTCAGGCGGCGTAATAGATACCTGGGTAGCATCCCCTTCAATAGATTCTTTAATAAGCAACCATTTTTGCCCTGGTTGCAGCAGCCTTTCGCGATCTTTAATGCTTCCAAGACGAATTTCAGGTCCTTTAGTATCTAGCATAATCGCTACCGGAACGTTCAGGTTTTGGCGCGCTTGCTTGATAATTCGGATCGTTTCGAGGTGTTCTTTATGGGTTTGATGGCTGAAATTTAAACGCGCTACATTCATGCCTGACTGGATGAGAGCCTGTACCTTTTCAAGGGTATTGACAGCAGGGCCTATTGTACAAATCACCTTGGTCTTGGTCGTCATGAGATTCTCCCGGTATTTATTTGTAGGTTACCAAAAGGTAAACAAAAAATCCAAGAGTTCTTGATTCCCGCCAGCCAAGTCGTTACAGTTATCTGTATCGCAGAAACATGGACAGGTCAGAAAGGAAAATAATTTATGGGTTTTGATTGGTTGTCAGATGAGAATATCGTTCTGATGAATCCTCGGTTTCCGGCGAGTGATCAAAAAAAATTAAGGGAAATGCTGCAAAATGAGCCCGATCTCAAGGGGCATATATGCTTAGCTACCTCGGGATCAAGTCAAGGATCGAAGGGATTTCCGAAATGGGTGCTTTTAGCTAAAGAAGGAGTGCTCCATTCCGCTGCAGCTGTCAATGAGCATTTAGCCGTTTCTGCAGAGGATAGATGGATTCACGCCTTACCTGATTTTCATGTAGGCGGTTTGGGGATCTGGGCTCGCAGTTGGCTGTCTCATTCTTCGGTCAGTGTTTTTGCAGAGAGATGGAACCCCCAAATCTTTTGTCAGTTTGTGAAGGTTGAAAAAGGCACATTGGCAGCTCTTGTACCAACGCAAATCTTTGATTTGGTGGCTTGTGCGTTACCCCCTCCTAAAAGTTTAAGAGCAATCGTAGTCGGAGGAGGAAAATTGCATGAAGGGTTGTATGCGAAGGCGCGTGAATTGGGGTGGAATCTTTTGCCTAGCTATGGCCTGACAGAGTGTGCATCACAGGTGGCAACTGCGCCATTAAGCAGTTTAGCAGAAGCAAAATATCCGCAGCTCACGATTTTACCTCACGTGAAAGCGGAGATCAGGAATGAGAAAATCACCCTGGCAAGCCACTCACTTTTAACGGCTTACATTCTGAAAACCGAACAAGGCATTCAACGTATCGATCCTAAAGTTAATGGGATTTTTCAAACGGAAGACCGAGGCATCATAGACGAAGAAACCTTAATCCCCTTGGGTAGAACAGCTGATTTTTTTAAAGTCAGCGGCGAAAACGTGGATTTTTCACGTTTAGAGGCCCTGTTAGAAACGGCTAAAATGGCCTGCATGATCAATGGAGAAGCGGTGCTAGTCGCTTGGCCTGATGCGCGTTTAGGGCATGCGGTGCACCTGGTCTTGGAGCCAGGTATCTCGTCGCCTGAGGCACTGATTTCCCATTTCAATGCGAGTGTTATGCCGTATGAAAGAATTCGCGCCGTGCATGTTGTGAGTCAAATTCCCCGATCTGCTCTCGGAAAACTCCTTCGGCAAGAGCTTAATGAAATCTTAGCAAGATCTTCTCCTTAAATAAGTTGAATAAGAATAACATAGTTTTTAAAATTAGGAGTGTTTGTGGAAAGTCTTTCTTCTTGTCTGCGCAGCCATGCCGCTAGTGTTGGAAATGAATGTGAAAATCTAGGAAAAGCTAAAAGGAAAGGTCTATTTAAGACAAAAGTCTTACTGTCCTATGATCTAGATAACGGGTGGACATGTAAAAAATTGAATTTCTTTAAGCTTTTTGTGAGAAAAGCTTTTGGTTTTTATCAATCGACTCATCTAGAAAGGGTGATACGAGGATTTAATCGCTCTGCCGCGAAAAATTGTATCTACGATAGCGCGTTGGACCAAGATTCACAGGTTCTCATTCCAAAATTTGACCATCGCATACACGCCATTTGGTCCAAAAAGCGCCAAAAACCTTTTCCGAAAGAAGTGTTTTTTACTAAAAATGGTTCTGTCATTCAAACTTATTTTGAAGCTAGAAATTTATCAAAACACGCGATGCATCAATACAACAATATGAGTCGTTTGATTGCTGAGAAAAAAGAATTAAGTACAGATGAATTAGCTAATCTTGAACGCGAAGTTAAAGCCTTCACAGAAGATCTTTCAGAATTTCTGACATTTTTTATTTCAGACGTGGAAACGAGAAAAAAGACAATACAGAGCCATACAGAACTCATTTCAGAAAATTTTGCTAAATTGAAAGCAAAAGAAATAAAGCCACCTGTTTTTCAGTATTTAATTTTGAGAATCATTCAAACAAGTATGGAGAAGAAAAAGAATCCTTAATTTAATGGTGCGATTTCAATAGTGGCTTTGTGCAGGTAAACAAGGTCGCAATGCCGCCAAATAATGGGGACAAGGTAATTTGTTGAAATCCCTCTTCTTTGAGCATGCGTGTGATTTCAGTGGGTGGGGTAAAGGTGTGGATGCTGCGGCATAAATACCGATAGGCATCTTTGTTGTCTGTTAGCCATTTCCCAAGTAGGGGAAGAATGGTGCGCAGATATATTCGGTGTCCAAAACGCATGAGCGGATTTTGTGGAGTGGTCAGCTCGAGAATGCCAAATTTACCCCCGGGAGTTAAGACGCGATAGGTTTCACGAAAGCAAGCTTGCGGGTTTTGGATATTGCGAATCCCATAGGCTAGCGTGGTTAAAGAAATAGATTCAGCGGGTAGGGGAATAGACTGAGCATCTGCCTGCAAATAAGAGATATGATGTTTATTTAACCCCTGTGCAAAAGATTTTTCTTTGGCGCAGTCCAGCATTTCCTGGCAGAAATCGAGCATATAGACTTTGCGTTTTTTTTTGGAATTTGCCAGGCAGGTAAAAGCAATGTCGCCAGTGCCGCAGCATAAGTCGAGCAATGTTTCCGCCTCTTCTTCGCCGCCCACATGCTTCACTAGTTCCCGATTCCATCTTTTATGCATTTGAAACGAGAGGATGGCATTGGTTTTATCGTAATTTTGCGCAATGCTGCCAAACATTTGCTGAATGCTTGCCGGATTTTCCTTTGAGTAACGTTCCATTACTTCTTTCCCTCTTTTTTATCGCAGAGGGTGCAGCTCACATCAGTCCCGCAATCGTCATTTTGCTTTTTATTAGGATCTCTGCCGCAGGAACCCAATTTAACTTTGGATTTTCCTGTCAAAATCAAGCCAAGTCCTAATAAACAAGCTGCAGCCATTGTTACAATGAAAGCAATCAATAGAGTCAAAGTGAAATCCATGAGAATTCCTTTGTTTAAATTTATTCTTCCACATCGTCGTAATCATCGAAATCATCCTCATCCTCTTCTTCTTCAATATCTTCTTCAAGAAGGAGCGCTTTTTTGCTTGGTTTGGCCAAAGCTTTGCTGTTCTTTTTGGGAGAAGGTTTCAGAGGGACTAAATCCACCCAAATCGGGGAGCTCCAGGCCATGTTCCCATCTTCCTGAATCACACGAAGGTAGTAGTAAACGAATGGAGGTTTTTTATCTTTGGGCGTGATGCAAGCTTTAGCTAGCGGAGTCATATCGTCGTAGGTAAAATTCAAGAAATAGGTGTCGGATTTTAAAGTGTGGATGACCGTGCCGTTTCGGATGATTTCCACGGACTTTAAAGGCTTGGTGCCGGCTACATAACCTGAAATATGGCGATTAATCATCAATCCATGTTTTTCAGAGGTGTCTAGCTCGCTCCCCATGGGCTGGCCGGCTAGGTAGAGTCCTACGATGATCCTTTCTCCTGTTGTGGCGTAGCAGCTGCGTTTATAGAGGGCTTCTGCTAAAGCTGCACGTGAGTGTTCTTGTGCAATAATCCCGGTTAGGCCAGGGGAGTATTGGGTTTGATCTCCTCTGAAAAAGTCTGCATAGACACCGCGGTCATCTAATCCACCGGCTACAAAGCCAAAGCGATAGTTATTTTGCAGAGCTTTTTGAATCGAGCCTTCGGCGCTTTCCTGCACCCCTGCTTTGCCTTGTGCTTGAATGGGTCGCGGGTTGCCCTCTTTTTTGGTGCATTCGGAAGAGCCCCAAGCGTTGTAGATTTCTACGACTCTTTCATATTCAGGATCGAATTCTTTAAAATTGAATTCAAATCCTTTGCCCATAGTAAAACAAGGGATGGAGATAATTTCTTTGGGAGAAAAGCTTTTATAGATCTTCTTCAGCGTGTTATATTTCACATCTTTTTTTCTAAGAATTTGTTTGCCTTCTTTGGCATACACAATCTGACGAATGCCTTCCTCGCCGGTAACACCTTGCCATTGGAAGCCTAAAAATGTGGAAAAGCGATCGGCTTCGTCGAATTCGGCCACATTCTGTGTGATGAGTTTCCAAACTTCGTTGGAGGTCTCTTCAATATTTTCAAAAGCTGAGATGCCGAAGAAGTTAAAGGCTTTTTCATCACGGATATGGCGCAAGCAGCTTTCAATATTTTCAGTCGAGTCAATCCGCTCAGATTCACCGTGAACTAAACCCCAAAAAAGATTTTGTGTGTTTTCGGCGAAACATTTAAGCGGTGCAGATTTAAACACTTCTTTCGTTTTGGTGTTATAAAGTTGGATCGTGTAAACACCCGGTTCATTGAAATAGAGGTTTGGCAGTGTGATGAAACCTGTTTCTGGGATGAAAAGCTTCCAGGTGAGGTTTTCACGGAGTTGTTCGTACGAGAGCTCGATTAATGTGTCGTCCGGGGCATTGCTGGTTAAATTACCAAAGCGATCTTCGAAACGCACAATGACATCGAACCGTTTATTGCGTGTCACAAATGAAGGGGTAATCACTCGCAGGACACTTAAAACGTTTCCGCGGATATCCATGGAAAAGACTTCAGGATCTTCAAAATGTCCTTTACCGCTAGTGTCAACATAGAGTTGAAATGTGCGCCTTCTCTGGGCTGTGGTTTGCGCGCGCGTGCCTTTCTTGACTTTTGTATCATCAGTCAGTTTAGGAGCTCCAATGACGACTGTAAAGGTCGATCCTGCTTCAAGTTTATCTTGGAGAACAAACTCGAATTGAGGGGTGAACTTTTCGGGGGATTCCACTTCAGTTGCGGTGAGGATTTTGCCATTTTCAAGTTCTGCATAAAGAACATTCTGGCCTTTTTTTAAGTTGACTGAAGGAACTTCCCAGTCAATATCACGTCCCTCTGACATGAGGTCGAATTTCAAACGTGTTTTTTTGGGAAGGGCAACAGCTGTTGTGTAAACAAACTTCCATGTATTTACTTCCCCAGCAAATGCATGATGTGGGTCGCAATAGCAAATAGATCGACGCATGTCGGATAGCTCCGTTATAATGAGTGAGACAGCAGTTTGCCTTATTGCTGTTTCTTTTTCAAGGAGTAAAAATATTCTTTAGGTTGGTGCTTTCTTTTATGGGCTTCAGGGCTTTTGCACTTCAAAATTTGCAAGCGATTATTATTCTAAGCAGCGTATTCGATAATTCGTTTTTCGCGGATAAGAGTGACTTTAATTTTGCCTGGGTAAGTCAGTTCCTGTTCGATCCGTTTCGTTAAGTTACGCGCAAGATTGAGTAGACCATCGTCATCGATAATATCAGGTAAAACCACGACCCTGACTTCGCGTCCAGCTTGCATCGCGTAGGCTTTTTCAACTCCCGGGAATTCAATCGCTATTTCTTCGAGTTTTTTTAAGCGTTTAATATATTCTTCCACAGCTTCAATGCGTGCTCCTGGGCGCGAGGCAGAAATCGTATCAGCAGCACTGCAAAGGCTGCTTTCAACGGTTGTTGGCTCCATTTCCTGGTGATGAGCTCCAATGCCGTTGGCGACTTCTTTGCTTTCGCCATATTTCAATGCCAAATCATGACCGATGATGGCGTGGGTGCCTTCCATCTCGTGCGAAACAGCTTTGCCAATGTCGTGCAGCAATCCAATGCGCTTGGCTAAACGAACATCCAGCCCAAGTTCAGCAGCCATCATTCCCATTAAATGGGAGACTTCGATGGAATGGTCTAATACATTTTGGCCGAAGCTGAAGCGGTACTTCAGTTTCCCAAGCAATGTGATCAATTCAGGGTGAAGAGTAATGGCCCCCGTTCTTAAAGCAGCATCTTCCCCGTGTTGCTTGATTTTTTTCTGGATGGAAAGAGTAGCTTTTTCTACGGCTTCTTCGATTCGAGTGGGATGAATGCGTCCGTCGACAATTAATTCGCTAATAGCCAGCTTAGCGATTTGCAGGCGGATGGGATCAAATCCTGAAAGGACAATGGCTTTAGGGGTGTCATCGATAATAAAATTAATGCCCGTGGCGCTTTCTAGAGCCCGGATGTTGCGGCCTTCCCTTCCGATGATACGCCCCTTCATCTCTTCATTGGGAATAGAGACAGTGCTCACCGTTGTTTCGGAAGTGCAGGAGACAGCCAAGCGATTGATGGCGGTCGCAATAATCCGGCTGGCTTCGCGTTCAGCACTTTCTTCCGCTTCTTTTTTCAGACGGCGAATGAGGTTAGCCGCATCTGTTTTTACTTCTTGTGTCATTTGATCCATCAGAAGTTTTTTGGCCTCAGCGGAGGTTAATCCAGACATTTTTTCCAATTCCAAGATTAAACGCTGGTGCGTTTCAGCGACCTGTTTTTTCTCATCCTCTACCCGTTCTTTGCGACTCTGAAGAATAGTTTCTCTCTTTTCAATATCTGAGAGCTTTTTTTCAACTAAATTTAAGCGCTGCTCAAGTTTATCTTCACGTTGCTTTAAACGTTCTTCTTCACGATGAATTTTTTTTCTTTCCAATTGCCAGGCATGTTCCAATTCGCGCTGTTGTTCCATTTGCGTGTGTTTGAAAGAGAGCTCGAGATTTTTTTTAACCGTTTCCGCATCTTTTTCAGCTTTTTTAATGATTTCAAGCTCAATATTTTTATAAGAGCCTAATTTGAGGCGATGCCAGAAAATGATGAGCAAGGAGCCCACGCCGCTTCCACTGAGGAAAATGAGCAGGAGTTGAGAGATGGAATCAAAATGCATTTTCAAAACTCTTAATTGAGAATAAAACTTTGCTTTGCGGTATTTTCTATTAAACGTGGTTTTTCGGCAAGTTATGCAATCAAATCTTTCTCTTTACTTCGTTAGCTATGCTAGGTAAATCCTACAGTCTAACTTGTCGAAAGGTGCTAGAAATGTGAATTGGATGTTCCTAGTTGTGTTATGGAGTGGGTGAAAGGTATTCAATTTTATTTTTTTGCTTTTAGAATTTCAAATAATTGAGTAGGCATATTGCAACTTACATAATTCAAATAAGATCGATAGAATCCAGTGGCAATTTGATTTGGAATTCTTTAGCAATTCTACGAGAAAAGTTATTAGAGATATTATAAAATTTTGGTCGTATGACGATGAATTCTGAAGATTTACAAACACTAGTCGCAGATTTGAGATCCCTTCGAGGGGAAAGCGAGCGGGTAGAGTTTAAACTCAATCATGATAATCCCCGATAAGATTGGAGAATATATTTCAGCTTTGTCCAACACAGCTGCCTTTTGGGGTTAACCTCGAGGATATCTTGTTTGGGGTATATTGATGATAAAGGCTATGGAATCATAGGCACGCAGTTTCAGCCACGAAAAAAAATGGTCAGTAATCAAGAAAAGAATGGTAATCAAGAACTTGAAAGTTGGCTCATTAACCATTTGACTCCTGGTATTGAGGTTAGATTTCATGAGGGAATAATCGATAAAAAGCCTGTGGTTGTTTTTGAAATTCAAGCCACTTTGCGCTGTAAAAGAGCATGTATTCAAAAAAAGTTATGCAGCTGCTTTTAAAGAAGCAGTCGAATACATCAATGATCAACTGCCCAGAAATGAAGAGATTGGCCAAGCCCTTCGGAAAGAGGTTAGAGTATATCCTGAAATAACGATTAGAGGGCTTGTAGCCAATGCATAAATGCACCAAGATTTTAATTTGACGGGGAATGGACCAACTGTTGAAATCTTTGACAATCGAATAGAAATTACAAATCCGGGGATTCCACTTATTGATACGCTCTGTTTTATGGATGAACCCCCGCAATCGCGAAACGAAGAATTCGCAGCCTTAGTGCGTCGTATGAACATTTGTGAAGAGCGAGGAAGTAGGATTGATAAAGTTATTTTCCACATAGAGTTCTATCAACTTCCTCCCCCAGACTTTAGGGTCACAGATAGCAGTACGATCGTTGTTTTATTTCAACCTGCGAATTTAAGTGAAATGGGAAGACAGGAAAAAGTGCGGGCATGCTATCAACATGCTTGCCTTAAATGGGTTTCCGGAACACAAATGTCAAATAATTCTTTGCATAAGCGCTTGGTTATCAAGGGCTTAAACTATCCAATGGCATCAAGAATTCTTAAGGATACGATAGGTGATGGGCTTATTAAATCCTACGGTGAACAAAATTCCAAAAAAGCTTCAAAGTACGTTCCTTTCTGGGCTTAATTTTATGTAACACGATGTAACTGAAAAACCTAAATATGCTCTAAATTGACTGTTTCCCTAGGGAAATATGGGTAATAGTCCTATATTTTATGTAGCTCTTAAAAGATCTTGGTTTGCATGATGGCAGTACGTAAGCACGCTAGCTAAGGAAACCATTATGGGAAGAGAAAAGTGGGGATTTCTCTTTAGAAAAGCAACAACCGGCTTGGAAAGCAGACTCTGCGTGAGTTTTCCAGAAATCATTGAGGCCGCCGACTTAGTGAATGTAAAATTAGTCAGTTTTGTGCCATGTCTCTAGATTGAGGGATGGCTCGCAAGCGGACTTTTTCGACACAGCGATCGTTGGATTGAAGGATCTCGATTTCAAAATCATCGCGATGGATCACAAATCCCTTGGTGGGAATGGCTCCTGCGCAATGAAAGATATATCCTCCAATGGTATCATACTCGCCTTCTTGAGGAATTTTTATTTCGAGTTGTTCTTCAATGTCCAAGATGCTCATGCGGGCATCAATAATCCATGAACCATCAGCTTGAGGAATAAAAAGTTCTTCCTCGTCATCGTATTCATCAGCAATTTCGCCCACAATTTCTTCCAGAATATCTTCGATGGTGACAATGCCTTCAGTTCCACCATATTCATCAACGACGATGGCTAAATGCACTTGCTTTTTGCGAAATTCTTGTAGAAGAGCGGAGATTTTCTTCGTTTCGGGAGTATAAAGCACATTTTTTTGAATGGTTTCAATGGGAGCTTCAACAATGCGCTGATCTTTATTGTTTTTTTCATATTCCATGAATTTAGCCATCAGGTCCTTATACATTAAGACGCCTACAATATTATCAACGGTATTGCGATAGACAGGAATCCGGCTGTAGCCTTCTTTTTCGAGAAGTTTAATTGCATCTTTGATGGGTGTATCAATAGATAAACTAAAGATGTCTACACGAGGGACCATGACTTCACGGGCGATCCTTTCTCTAAATTGTAAGACCGATTCAATGAGTTTTTTATCTTCGATATTCAGTGTGGGACTGACATGAGAATCTTCGATCAACTGAATAATTTCTTGTTTGGCTCGTGCGTTAGGTTCATGCATATGATTGAAGTATACCGTCCGCGAAATACGCTCTGAAAATTTTAAAAAGATATACGACAGAGGTAAGGCTAGGCATAAAAAAAAGGAGGCAATAAAAGCGCTTAAACGCAGCATTGTGACAGGAAAGCGATTTCCTAGTATGCGTGGAAGGTAGTCAGCCGCCAAGAATGAAAAGAAAAGAAAGCAATAAAATAGAGGAATAATCCACAGCAGGTTGAAGAAGGAAGGGGTGTTGCTCAGCAAAAGGCTTTGCGGAGTTAGAAAGATTTCGATAAAAAACCAAAATGAAAGAAACGCGTAGCAAAAGCGACAAAAAGTTTGGGCACAGGTAATTGCAAAAAATAGGGCCTCGCGTTGTTGTTTTGGGAAGATATATTCATGGATTCTCCGATAAAAAAAGCCAGGGGCGAGAGTTTCCAAATCTTGGCTGCTTTTTTGAACGCGTCTTAAGGAGCTGTGCAGTGAGGTTAAGAAAAAAGCTCCAAATAAAAAGATACACGCTAAAGCAAAAGTGATAGCGATGGACAAAATTCCTCCTTAGAAATTATCTTTCTGTTGTTAAATTCAAATATAAATCCAAAACAGATAGATTATCGAGATGTTTTTTTTCGGCAGCGCGCATCAAAGCCCGGTCTTCTGCCTTGATATCATCATATCCCATTAAATGTAAAAGACCGTGAATAATATATAAAGTGGTTTCAATTTCAACGCTTCCTCCATTTTTTTTTACAAATTCAATGGCTGTATCGGGACAGACAAAGACCTCGCCTAAAACGCGGTAGTGGATTTCCTCAGGACCATCAAGTGGGAAGGAGATGCAGTCAGTGGGAGATGGATCATTAAAATGGTCTGCATGAAGTTGGCGCATTTGTGCATCTGAAATCAGATTCAAAGTGACTTCGTGGCAGGTTTGATTTTCAAAACGGATTACCTCCTGAACAATTTTTCTAAGGGAGATTTTTGAAAATTTAAGTGATTTTTGGGTATCAGTGATGTGAACTTTCATTAGAAGTTATGCTTTTTTGAGGGCTGAAAGGGCGATTCTGGCTGAATTTAAACCCGCTAAAAGTCCTTCCTCGTAGCGAAATAAGGGATTCTCCTCCAATTCGCGGAAATCATTGGGTTGGAGAATATCGTCGCTTGTCAAAGCTGGTACAATTTTTTGACCGCACTTGAGTAAGCTTTTTTGCTGATGGGTGATCATTTCATCCAAATATTCTTCAATGTGCTGCCAATTCATCACCCAAATTCCCATTGATTTTAGCGTTTTCTTGCCTGCGTTGTTGAAAAAATTGTTTCATTAAAAGAGCACATGGCTCTTGCAGTACTCCAGAGCGAACTTTGACTTGGTGTGTCGGGTGCGGCTTGTTAAATAGGTCGATCCAACTGCCATTAGCCCCATGTCTAAGGTCAGGCGCTCCCCAGATTAGCTCTTCGATACGCGAAAGAAACATGCCTCCCGCACACATTGAACAGGGTTCTATGGTGCAGTAGAGCTTGCACTGACTCAAACGCCAATTAGATAATGCCACTGCTCCTGCGGTCATACAGAGGATTTCAGCATGCGCGGTGGCATCTTGAAGGAGTTCGACTTGATTATGCGCCTTCGCAATAATACTGCCCTGATGAACTAACACAGCGCCTACGGGAACCTCTTTTGCTTGAAAAGCTTTCCACGCTTGCTTAAGAGCTTCCAGCATGAATTTTTCATCCTCATTGGCGGGGCTAATTGCGAAGGGGAATGCGCTCATACCTATACAGAACCACTTAATTTACGCTGCAGCTGTGAAATCTGCTTTTTAAGTCCTTCCACATCCGTAGTGTATTTCTTTTGCAAGCCGCTTAATTTCTTTTCATATTTATCTTGCAGGCGGGCTAATTGTTGCTGGTAGCTCGTTTTGACTTCCTCGATCGAGCGGAGTTGTTGATCGGCTTCTTCTTGCGCATGGGCCGTTTTGAGGGCTTGATCGGCTTTTTTATGTAAATCAGCGTATACATTTTCGGGGAAAACGACAGAATTCAGAACCGCAAAGACGTACAGATTGAAGGGGCTGAATTCGCTGTAAGCAGGATCTAGAATTTGTTTAGATTGCTCATCAGATAATAGCTCGATTTCCTGGAAATTTGGATTGATATGATTTAATTGTTTTTCAAAATAATCATAAAGTTCTGTGTGATGCATCAGCCAGCGATTTGCGATAAATTCGCCGATCTGTTCTGCTCTTGCCTCATCGACCTCTTCCATAGCTTTCGAGTAAGCCAGGACAAAGTCTTCGATGGTAAGCTTATTGATGTTTTTGGCTGCGAAATAACGTTTAAAAAACTCCCAGTCATTTTTAAGGTGGTCGTTGCGCAAATCTTTTTTGAGGGGTTCAAGAATTTGGGGCATCCACGCTTTTAACATCGCAAATTTTTGTTTATATGTGGTATCTCTATGCATAGTTTGATTGACCTTTTAAAGGGTTACGAAAGCAGAACTTTAACAATTTTTAGAGCAAAAAGCAAGCGAAGACATGGAAGATGCGATTCACGAACATCCTTTTTATGGACAAGACATCTATCGGCAGCAGGAAGGACTCTATATAAAAAAGCTGCTTAGAAAGTATCAGCATGAAAAAGTTACGGATGAATTGAAAAAAAAAGTATGGGAAGAGTTGCAAATGGAAAAATACAAAGGAAACATTACAATTCCCTTTAAAATTGTCACGCGGCTCGATTCCTCAGGCCTTTTTCCCGAATATATTGAAGTGATTTTGGATTCAAAAGTTTAGGAAGGAAAAAAGGCTTGATTACTTCCTAGATTTTGAGTATAGTGTATCCAGTTAATATATCTTAGGAGAAAAAAATGGTTCGTCCAAGTAAACAACAAGAAAAACGCGCTCGTTATCCTCGTAAACGTCGTTCTCCCCAAGAGAAAACAGGTCCTTTAAAAGATCAGCTTCCACTGGGTTATAAAGAACACGCAAATTCTCTAGAAGGGGATGTCGGTCTGACTGCGTTTATTCCTAAAATTAAATAAATCAAAATTGAATAGTAAACTTAAGGTTTTAATTATGTCTAGACATCCAAGTTTTGGGAATCCCAGTAAAGCTGCTACAAAGCGTAACGTTCTTAAAAGATTTGAACGCATCGATGTGTTGCGTAAGCTAGGTCGTTGGAAAGATGGCGATAATAAGCGTGTAACAGCTCTTCCTAAAACACCTGTTCAACAATAGTGTGTTTTCTAAAGCCCAACCTGGTTGGGTTTTAAAATCCTATTTTTTCAAAAATTTTCGGAGGGGTCAGTAATTGAAACTTCTGAATCGCGCTTTCAACTTGCCTGATAAATTCCAGGGCGGCTTGATTAAATAAATTCTCTTTTTGTTCTTGCGTCAAGTCGCCGTCTAATTGAATTTTTTCCGATAAAAAAAGAGCTTCTTCTTTATATTCTTCAATTTTTTGATAAATTTCTCGGTAGGCGTGCTTTAAGGTCGCCGTACGCCTGAGATGCTCTTCTTCGATGGAGAAAAACTGTTTGAGCCCAAATTCGACTTTCTTTTTTAGATAAATATTGTTCAATTTTTGCCGCGCTTTGATCATGTGATGATGGATTGTTTCTTTTTCAGTACGCATAAAGAAGCCAATCAAAAAAGCGACCAAGGATAAAATTCCAGCCAATGAGCAGATAAATCCTTTCACAAAATTACACGTTCCAAAAAGGAAACCGCATGACCAAGAAAGCGTTTTAAAATAGGTGGCATTGGCAAGCACAAAAAAAATAGCACCAAGTGCTAAAAAAGTTACTCTATAGCGAGCTACAGTTTTTTTTCGCACAGTGTACGGAAGAAATTGAAATGAGCAGCGATCATCTTCTAACTTACTCCTAAAATGCCTTAATTCTGGATAGTGGGAGGCTGAAAAAGCTGCGGGTTTGTGAGCCATCTGCTTTGAGATAAATTGAAAAAGAGGAGTAGGTTGCGGATCCAGATTTTTTTCCATGCTTGCCTCAAAGTTAATTAATTCAAAAAGATTGTATAACAAGATTTAATTAAAGTCAATTATAGTTCTTTTTTGTTTATAAAACGTAAAAATAGTTTATTTCTATTGTCTCGTATTTAGAGAACCACAGCTTTGGATGGTTGGTCACACTTGCGGCGCAAGTGTCAAAGTCAGGAGAAGTTTTTTTTCTCAAAAAAAACTTCTCAGAGATTTTACAGGCTATGAATACAGAGGGGACTGAAATAGTGCAATGTGGTTAAGTCCCTCCTTTTCTCTGCCTCTGTGGTTAAATGCCCTAAAACACAATCTAGAGGCATAAATTATCTGTGCTTCTGTGGTTTCGAGACGTTTCTGTTATAGATGCATATTCCAAGGAGAGGCAGGGAATAAATGCTGCATTTCTGCATAAGAATGGAGGACCGTGAGTTTATAATACGTATTGGGTGGAACAGGAATACGCCTATGAAGCAGGATTTGTGCCGCTCCATAGTACAAATTCAGCAGCTCAAGCGGGATCCCCCTCTCAGCTTTATAAAGTTTTATGAATGTTTGTGCGACTTCAATTTCGGCAGGATCGGGTTTTCTATCTCTGGGTAAACGGTAGAGCTGGGCTAAAACTTGGTGGGCCTCTTGAGTCTGATTACTGGCCATTAAAAAGCAGGCTCGCTTGAGAAGATTAGCTGGCTTTTGATCTAAGGGATCAATTTTAGCATACTCTTTAAAAATCATATTTTTGGATGTGCGAGAAAGCTTCAGGGCTTTTTGTCTATGAAGGCGGTTTTCTATCTTTTTTTGTATCTCTTCTAAGGAGGCTCGCATTTTAGAATTGAGCTGTCCAGATTGTAGGTGCTTTACCATTTCTAGGACGCTAATCTTGGCGCTATAGTGAGTATCAAAACCGGTCACTATCTGCTTATACATTTTAAAAACGCTGTGAATTTTAAGATGAGTTTGTAATTGATCGCAACTTTTATCCGTCAAACAGGCTTTAACTAATGCGATCTCAGCTTGCCCAGTGCAAGAGGCTCCTATTTGGGGTTTGCCCCAAAAACGCTCATCTTTTTCCCTAACGGGAGTTCCCAATTTAGGTAAATGCCGATAAAGCCATTTAACCATGAAATCTGAAAAGCGGGGATAAAAAAGGCTGATGGCTGTATCTAGCATCTTGATTCTCCCATAAGAACTAATGAAATTTTTTAATTTTTTTGGAGGAATATTTTTTACCACGTAAACCTTCTGAAATTCCATATTTCCGTCTGGATCCAATTTCTTGGGATGAAAATCAATCCCTTGTCCCGAGTTGGCCTGATAAAAAGTATAGGTACCATTGGCTTCCTTTTTGATCATTCCTGTCATCATATGGCTCAGCGTCCCCATTGAAAAAATGTGGCATTGTCCTGGGGTGAGTTGGTTAAATTTTCTAATTAATAAGCGATGATAAAAAGGGGTCAGATCCATTGTTTGCTTTGAATATTGGCGATGAGCTTCTATAAAATTGCTTGGAGCTTCAGGAGAGAGTTTGATCGCTAAGGTTTCGCTATCGAAGAGTTTCTGGACAATTTTTACAGGCATTTCACCGTGAGATCCATGGGTATCCAAATGCTCAGCACTTAAGGCGATGTGGGCTCCACGGAGATGTCCTTGCGGATTAATTTGGAAAAGACGAGTTATTTTTTGCCAACCTTTTTCAAGTTTTCCGGGCTCGACATCGCGAATTTCGTGAGCCTTAAGAGGGGGTTTGGGGGAGAGCGGCCCTTCGAAAGCAAGCTTTGTTTCCACATTCTTTTTAGGTAAAAGCTTGGAAGAGATGATGTCGGGAGGTTTATCAGCAAAAGCATATTTCTCCAGCTTACCTTCGGGCGTAATCTTCAAAAAAGCTAGACCGGCATCATGGGGCTGCAGCTCATGCATAGCTAAAGAAGCTTTTTTAAAAGCCTGCCGCATCTGTCCCTGAATTTTACGCTGAGAGGGATTTTTTTGGCTGATAAGGACTTCCACACGGACAACATGTCCTCCGATATATCCTTTTTGACTGGCTACAACCGCACCTTCGGGGGTTGGAGTGAGTGCAACTGTCCCGTAAGGGTGGATGGCTTGATTTTTGCGCAATGGATAGTTAGGCATACACCTCAAAGGGTAAATAAATCAGGTGGATAATATTTTTGAATTTTGCCTCTAAAGTATTCAGAGGTGGCTTGGTGTATCATTTTTTTTGTTAGCTTTGAGGAATGACCCCTTTGGATCAATAGCTGACTCAAATGGTAATAGAGGTTAATCACTTCACGTGTGTGGTATATATCGGCATTATAAAGCTTTACAAGCATCCCCACTGCAGCGATTTCTTGAGGGGTAGGCTTTGGGGATGGTGGAAATTTTCTAAAGGAGGCGATCAATTGTCCGGCTTTGGGATAGTCCCCGCTTGCAAAAAGAAAGCAGAGATGCTTTAAGATATCTTCGGGGTTTTGGGTGTTCGGGTCAATTTGAGCAAATTCTTTGTAAATTTTTGATTTGAGAGATTGAGATAGCTCAATTTCTTCTTTTTTGTTTAAACGTTTTTCGGTTTCTGTTCGGACTGTATCCAAAGCATCGCGCATTTCTTGATTCAGCTGTTTAGCTTGCAAGATTTTGACAATATCTAAAATTCCAACCTTGTTGTGATAGCTTGAGTCATCCTTGTTTATGAGTTTTTTATACATTTTAAACACATTGTGCACTTGTAGATGAGTTTGGAGCGCTTTAAAACTTTTTTTTGTTAAAACAGCTTTTAATATGGCTTTTTCAGCCCCGCCCGTACAGGAGCCGCCAACTTGGGCTGTACTCCAAAAACGTGGGTTGTCTACAAATTTTGAAGGGCCTAAGGTTGAGAGTTTTTTGTAAACCCATGCGGTAGATTCATCTATTTTTTTTGAGGTGAATTCTACTTTCTTATGAGTGAAATCCTTCATAAATTGCTGAAATTGTTTGGGGGGGATATTTTGAATAACATAAACTTGCTGAAACAGGACTTCTCCGCGCGCATTTTTTTTAGAATAGTGATTTCTAATCCCGGCTCCTGTGTTGGAATGAAAATAGGTTAGGTTGCCATCAGGTTGCTTAATCACCATTCCACTCATGGCGTGTCCGGGAATGCGCATTGAAAAAAGCAAGCATTCGTCCACGTCTAATTTCTCTAAATTTTTATTGACATAGTGAGCTGTTTCTGGAGCCTTGGCCTTGTCGTATTGCCGGTAAGCTTCAAAAAAATTTCGAGGGGCCCTAGGTGCAAGTTTTAGTGAAGCCTTCTCGCTGCCAATAACGTTTTGTACGATGTGTACGACCAGATTTGAATAAGAACCCGAAGATAAATGCTCCGCGCTTAATGCTAAACGTGCAGATCTTTTTGGCGAATTTAGTTCAGGGGCTTCCTTCGATTTTAAAAAGCGCACAATGATAAAGAGGATTTTTTGTAAAGTATTTAATTGCTCATGCTGAGTAGCTGCAGGTGGGGGTTGAAGGGGTGATTTCCCCTCGAAGCTCAGAGTGAGTTCGACTGCATTTTTTTGAAATGCTTGATGAGGAATTTTTTTGCTCCACTTAGCTAAATCCACTGTGATTGGGGGGGTGGATTTAAAGCGCTGTTCCACTTTGCCTGTTTGGGTGACGCGCAAGGAGGTGACTTGCTTATTCCTTGTTTCCGGGTCGCTGACAAGAAAATTCGCGACAGCAAGAGCTTTTTTCATTTGAGTTTTTATTGCACGATTAGAGGCTTTATTTGGAAGCAATTCGACTTCGACCTTCACGATGCGCCCCCCAAAATATCCCTTTTGCGTGGCGATGATTTTATTGGCTGACCGAGAAACTAAAATGCCTCCTTCTGGCTGTATTTTTTGGGCAGCAGAAATTTTAACCATAATTTCTCCCACTTTATTTAATTGAAGCAGAAATCATGCCAAACCTGTAGGAGGCTCTAGATGTGAAAACCAACAATTTAGCTCTTGAGTTTTTAGTCGTAAATAACTTAAATTATAAAACTTTACACAAGAAATTAATCTATTGATTTAAAGAAAAGGTAACATGATGAATATGTATTTAATCGGTTTTCTGGCCACTTTATTTTGTTTTACCTCATTGGCTGCGTTTGCTCAAACCAACACTCCAAATATGCCAGGAAGAACCGTATGGATTCTTCTCGGGCCTCCAGGTTCTGGCAAAGGGACACAAGCGGTCCAGCTGTCCAAAGCTCTCCAAATCCCTCATATTTCGACCGGAGATCTTCTCAGAGAACACATCAAGAAAGAAACGCCTCTTGGGAAACAAGCCAAGCAATACATTGAAGCAGGCAAACTAGTACCTGATGAGCTTGTCATGGAAATTTTATTCAACCGCATTTCCGAACCAGACAGCAAAAAAGGTGTTTTGCTGGATGGTTTTCCCCGTACGATTCCACAAGCCCAAGCTTTGGAAAAAAAACTAGGTTCAGAGGATCGAATTGTGGTCTTCAATCTCGAAGTGAATGATGATGTCATTATCAAAAGAGCCGAAGGGCGTTTGACTTGCGTAACAGGCGGCCACGTCTGCAATCGCTACACCTCTCCTCCGCAAAAAGAAGGCGTCTGTGACCAATGCGGCGGGCAGTTAGTGCGCAGGGCTGATGATGAACCTGCTGTTGTCCAGGAAAGATTAAGGGTTTATCACGCTCAAACGGCACCACTTGTGCAATTTTACCAAGAGCGCAGGGTTCTGCATCCTATTAACGGCGAAAGATCCCCTGAGGAAGTCTTATCAGATCTAATGATCGAAGTCAAAAAAATTACTCCATAAGACTTCTTTGCTGTTTTAAATAATCGTACAAGGCTCTTTTAGAAAAAATTTTGTTTTTTTTAAGGTCTTGTACAGTTTTTAATCCATATTTTTCCAGATTTTGCGTGACCTGGTTGAAAAGATATTCTCGAAAGGCCAGGCATTCTTTTTCTGAATAAAACTCTGGATCCAGATTTAACTCAGCGCGTGTTGCAATCTCAGGTAAAAGACCTAGCTCCCAGTAATCAAGCAGATACCAGATGGAAAAATGCGTCAAAGCTTCAATGGCTGGAGTATCATCCCTAAATTTCTCCAATGAGGTTGAAACAGCCTCTTGTTCAAAAATTCTTTCAAAATGATGTGCGAGTTTTGCATGGATACCTGAAAGAGCGTTTTGCTCATCCTCGGCGTGGCCTAATTGATTGACTATTTTCAGCAAAGAAGTCTTGGCATAGGTTAATTTTTCAATTAAATCGATTCTTGAAGTATTCCAGGTTGCTTCAAGCAGCGTATTTAAAGTCGCCAAAGTCGATTCAGCTTTTTGAGAAGCGTGTTCAATACGCTCTAGAAACTGACGGGTTTCCACAGGGGAAGTCGTTTTCGTATCCAGGGCATTAAGCTCCATTTCTAAATAGAAAGACTGTCGGAATAGCTCATCAATTTCATCTAAAATGTCTTCAGTTAAAATGGTGATATGGTGTTGTAAAGGCTCTGTAATCCCTTCCTGCTTAAGTGTTTGTAGTTGCTCTGGGTTGGCTTGACTTAGGATCTCTCGAAACACCGAAGGACGCATCCCTACAAAAAGGGGAGAAAGTTTCCAAATTTCTTTTGTTTCTAAGATCTCTCTATGGCTTAGCAGGTCCAGAACTTGAGCAATATTTAACGCTTGGCTAGCTTGTTCAATAGCTTGCCGGGTACGGAGCCCTTTGATAATCGCTTGTGTTTTTTCTTGCCAGTTTGGGATTCTTCTTTCACCTAGTAAAGCAATAGCATGCACAAGTTCTTGAGAATTGAGCTGAGAAGCCTGTGCAGTCAATTCCTCACTTTCAAGCTGAATCAGTCTTTGAATGTATTCTTCCAGGCACTCACTCTGAACCTTCTCAAAAGCCATTTAAATATCCTTTGTTATGCTTTAATTCCTTATAGATTTTTTTAAGAGTTTTTTAAAGAAAAATTACCTTAATTTTAAAGCAAGGAGATAAAGCTTGAGACGCTCATCGATGCGGAGCCCTTGGACAAAAAATTTAGTGATTTTGTAAGCCTTGAACCCAGTGTTAAGGCCGGTAATATATAGGCCGCCTCCTCTTTTCAGAACTTGACTGTGTAGATCTTTCTTAGTCTGATTAATTGATTGAGGGTCTCCATAGAAGTGATCATCTACATATTTAGCAAGGTGTCTATCCATTAATAAATTAATTAAATAAGACGTGCGATCTTTACCACTTTTGCAGTTGAATCCGATCGGTGTTTCCATCAAGCGTTCCAGTTCAGCAATATCGGCAGCAATCTCGTAATCGGAATCCTCTTTGCTGAATTTACTTTCGATTTTTTTCTTTAAAGCGTCCATCTGTGAGAGTTTTGCTCCAGAGACTTTTGAATGCGGATATCTTGTCTTTAGCCAGTTCGAATAAGTGTCGAAATGGACCCGCGTTTTTTTCCATCCTGCTAAATTGACTTTTTTTTGATACCCGATGTTTTTTCTGTTTCGCAAGTCCCCCTGCACATTGAAATTGTGCAGTGATAGAGAGGTCTTTAATTCCAGCGGCTGGTTGGTTTTGGGATCGACAAGGGTTTGCGGGATATGAAAATGGCCTTCTTTATCGAAACCGGCATTTCCGTCAAAAATAACCGACTTACCATCTAAACGCGTAAAGAGCCATTCCATATCCATTAGCATATTCTTCTCAGCACCTGAAAAATGCAGTAGCGAAATCTGAGAATAAGGGAGCGTTTTTGTGTCATAGAAATAATTCGGTTCGCCTTGATCGATTGCGGTTTGAATGCCTTCTGCCAGAGGTTGAATTTGGGCCATAAAAGCCGCACCGAACTGCGAATAAATTATAGCCTCGCGGTTGTTAATTTCGTCATCCAGATCAAGAAATTGATTGGCTGCGCGATCTTCGATTAGAGTTTGGATATTTGTGGCTGAGTTTGAAGTATGGCTAAAGGCTCCGGAACGCGCAACCTGAAATGACGTAGGGTCCTCGGGCCGTGCTTTTGGATAGAGTTTTTCTATCCAAGCGTTAGTCGTCATTTCAAATTTCTCTCTAATGCCCGCATTGGCTTCCATACTCGAGCGCCAAACACTCTCATCTTTCATCTTTTGATAGTGTACGATCTTTTGGTTTACCTGCGCTATTTTAGCTAAAATCTCTGGATTTTTCGGGTCGCTGAGTAAGGCTTTTTGGAGCTCAAGCACCTGTAAGTGAGTCTGTTGAAGTAAAAAATCGGCCGTGTCAATGCGCTTAATTTCGTCATGGAAGACTTCTGTTGTCTTTGTCCCGTCTGGATTTTTAAAGGCAACCTCAAGTTTTCCCTGGAAAATCTTGTTGCTTCGATTTAAATCACTATTAGCCACAGCTCGAAGAGCTAATAAATGAAGCTTGACACTTTCTTGTAAGGAGGGGGAGATGCTGATCTCCTTTTTAATTTGGGTCGCAGCTTCTGGGTCTAGGGCATAGATGCGTTTTAAAGCTTTAGAATAAGTTTGCGTGACTTCCTTGTGGATCTTTTTGTCAAAGGCCTTTTTTTGACTCCATTTTTTATAAAAATCCACTGTGGAAAGGTTATTTTCGCTAGAGGTGTTAAACTCCTTCTCTTGAGCTTTTAATAATTTTTGAAAACTTTCGCGTGTCGTTTTAAAAATTTCCCTGACTTCTTTTTGTTTCGCAGAATGATTGACTTTGTCTTCAAATACGTTTTCCATTTTTTGTAGGAGGACATAGCCTGCCTCAAGGGACACCACTTTTTGAAAGGCAAAGTCTTTAGCTGAATTTTCATTCTGAATCGGATAAATATTCTCTTTATCCTCTGGTATATCGCGATATGTCGGATTAATTTTCCACATACACAAAACCTCAGATTAATTAACTGTTTATTTAATAATTATATCATTTTTAGTTAATTAATATTTGTTAAATAGAATGTTTCTAATTAATAAGTTTCGCTTTAATTCCTTTAAGAAATATTTCAGTGAATCTTGAGGAAAAGCTCGGGTAATGGAGCGATTCCGCAAACCAATTGAATGAAGCAGACCCTCTATCATCTAAGATAAATAAAATACCTGGTGGCTAAGCTTGTTCAGGAGAAACTGTTGATACTAGGAAAGGTTTAGGGCATATCGTCGATAGGCTATAAAATCAGACGGGTAAAATGGGGGGGGGGCTTTTTGAAAAAATTAAAAAAATACATAAATAAAATATTTTATACTTTTTAAGCGCCACCACTGTGAGTGATCGCAGATTTGAGAGATTAAGTCTGGGCAAGGCCTTGATTTTGCTAAACCATTTTAAGATCAAAAAAAGAGAAGTAAAAAAATGACAAAAATCATGAAATTTTTGTGTACAGGAAAACATTTTGCCGCTTCCTTTTAAACTTTGTTTGCTTTTTTGCGTTATTTATGGGGAAGCTTGATGCTGCGACTGTTTTTGTTGGGCCGCCTCCTGCTAGTATTCAAGCTGCCGTTGATGATGCTGCAGATGGGGATACTGTTCAACTTTCAGCGTGAACTTATATCCAGGAAGTCCAAGTGATCTCTAAAAATCTAAATATTATCGGGCAGGGATCAACAGCACCACAGTCCAAGCCCCAGATTCAGCGACCCATCTTACGCAAAATTTCACCTAAATCATGCAGATTCATCTGCCCTGGAATCATGCAGATTCATCTGCCCTGGCAACACTTAGGCCAATAAATGCAGATGTGACATAAAATACGCGTTACGGTTCATTTAGAAAATAAATTTCCGTCTTTCCCATCTCAAATTTGAGCCGAACGGCCATCGCTAAAAAGTTTGATGTCTTTAACAATTAGAGTCACTCAATCAAATGGCTTGCATCACCTTAAACACCGGTAAGCCAATAATCTTCTGATTTCAGCCCTGTATATCTGATTTCAGCCCTGTATAAAGGTAAACATCAACTTTGCCTGTCAAGGTACCCTTAAAGATCACCGCTAAGATTTTAATATATCCTTAAGTTTAATCCTAAATTCCAGTTCAATCTCTGCTGCTTTTTTTTCGATATCATTGCGAGGGGAGCGACGACCTAAAGCAATTTCAAGAAGAAAACTGCGGTCGTATTCTTTTGAGAGATAACTTAGTTGATGATTAAAAATCTCTTGAATGTATTTAGAGGCTGGATGTTGTGGATTTTTTGCCGCGAGTTTGCTCATCTTATCTATGACCTCTAAATTTATGATGAGCAATGCTTCCGAAGTGTTATTGACGTTGAGACCAAGGGAGAAAAGTTGATGAAGTACTTTTTTTTCCATCCATTCCTTAAACATAAGATTAGCGAAATAGAATTTTTGAACGATCAGGATCTCATATAATTCCTTTAAGAAGAGATCTTCGCAAACCACATTGCCACATAAAACATTTTTTAAAAAGCTGCTCGACTCCTCTAGCCCCTCATTTTCAACTGTAAGATTGCGGATAATTTTGCAAATGGTCAGATCAGGATTTTCTTGGCAAAGAGCAAGCAGCTTGAAATTTCGCTGGGTTTGCAATGCTTTTTGAGCTATATGAAATTTTTCATCAATCCTTCCTGGTTGCTTAAACAAAATGTTTTGATGATACTCAACGTATTTATCCCAAGTACCATCTTTCTTAGCCTCTGCTAAGCGAGCGTGCATAATCTCATAAAACTTTGTGTAATTTTTTTTGGTATAATTTTTCGCTGCCCTTTCATACAACAGGCTTCCTGAAAGCACTTCTTCGTTTGACACGATTTCGAAAGCTCTCATTTCATAGTTATTAGTAAAAGGAATTAGATTAGCTTCAGCATGAACCATTAAACCTATGCAGCATAGCACAGCACTGATGAATTTTGTGAACATGGAAAACTCTTATTGTATTAAAAAATATTGATAGTAAATGAGATATAATAAATCAGATTTAATTTTTATAACAATTAAAATAGATTTTTTTAGACGTGTACTCTTGATCTTTTCTAGAATTGCGTTTTGATGAGTCAAAACTTCATCAAGGTGCTTACTATAGCAATTTAAAGTTACATTGATAATACGGCTTTATCCAATGCTTCACTAAAGGTTTGAGCTTCCCTCAGTATTTCTCTGACTTTTTTCTTCAAATTTGCTCAAAGGAGGAGGAAAAGAATTTTACATCCAGCAGCTTCAATAAGTTTTTGGCTCTTGTTGACTTGTGAAAACCTGCGTTATCAAGGATCAAAAGCTGTCCGGGAATTAAATTGGGGATTAACATCTCCTTTAACCAGGTATTAAATGGGCGAGCGTCACAAGCCCCTTCAAAACACATTGGAGCAAAAAATTTCCGTTAAATAAGGCTGAAAGTACACTTTGTCTAGCAAAGCGCTTTCCAGAAAGCGTATTCTCTATGCAAATGTTCATTAATTCCGCTTTTATCCAAATAAATCCTTTGGTTCATAGGAATTTGTGTGACGCTTTCCTCAAAGCGGGCTCGTTTCTCTCGATTCCTTTCCTTATTGATTGACGTCTTTTTTTTCCTGAAGAGTTAAGCCAAAATGTTCAGCAATTTCTATCAAAAAATGATCTGGATTAGTGTTTACATACTCAATGAGTTTTTCATCATCAATTTTTTATAGGCATATTTTCTACGTATAGGTTCTACATTCCCTCTGGAAAAACTGTTGCAATGCCAACTTGGAATAGGACGCTTGCTGCTTTTTTATCGGGATTTTTTTTAAGTAGTTAAGGACTTATTCTCGAAGATCTCCAGACCATGATTTTGGTATAATTATCTGGGTGTTAATTTTTCAGAAAAAAACACACCGAAATAGCTAAAAATTAAAACACTGTAAGTCGAATTACGCATCTGCGTGTGATCGATGGCTTGAAATTCATAAAATTGATATGCACTCATAGTCATCTGATTACAAAAGACAAGGTCAAGCCTTCACTTGACCTTGTCTTCAATTTAGAGATAGCAGTCGGAGGAGAGATAGGCTAGTTTACCAAAAGGTTCCTTTGATTTAAGGGTGCGAATTTCGGTAGGTGAAACCCACTTTTGACTAAATGAGCATTGCACATGGTGCTGCTCTAGATCAAGGAGTAAGCCTACATCCCCAGGCAAAACAACTGTTTTGGCCAGGAATTGACTTTCAGCACGTAATTTCTTGGCGATTTCAATGCGGATATCTCCTTCTCTTCCACCAAATTCGGTGCAGAGAAATAAGCGCGGGGTTGCTTCTTGCATCAGCGCGAGGGACCCAAAATAGCCGAGGCTTTCTGTATGATTGCCTTCATCATTTGAATTGCCAAAACTGCCAATGATCACATCGCATTGTTTTAAATGCTGTGCTGCCATTGAGGCGCTTGTGGCCCCGGAAACATACCCCAAATAGATCTCTTTTCCTTCTGCATCTCTTAAATCCAGACGAATGCCCAAAGGTCCGCGTTGGTCAGAAGAAAGTGCAAAGTAATGCAGACATATTTCGTGATTGAGTTCTACTTTTTCTAATTCGGCGGAATCGATAAAGAGATCTAACGAATGCAGGGTGTTTCGAGCTTGTTTGTACGTCGGTTTGAGCGCTTGAGCCAGTTCTTGGTAAGCTTTTTGATTCAAATAATAGTGAATAGGTTTAGCTTCTAACCCAATTTTGTTAATTTGAGAAGCTAAGTCGTGGATTTCTTTGATGTCAGCATAGGCTTCTGAGTTTTCTTGGGTGACAATCACATAATCGATATCACAAATATGCAAGCCTTGTTCGTGAAAATGACGTAAGAAATGTTTTCCTGGATTTATCACGATTCCCTTGCTATTCCAACGCAGATAAAACCCTCCAGATGCTTTGCGAGAGCGTTCTGTTAAGAAAAAATGATCTAGGGAAAGAGATGAGAAGTTTTCTTTAACATTTCCATTTAAAATAAATAAGCATTGATTAGGAATGACACGTTTACGAAGCTGTTCCAGGTATTCTTCCAGCTTTTGATTTTGTTCTTTTTGAAAGCTTTCAATATGCGTGTCCAAAGAGCTTTGATCCTGTTGGATAAAGGTGGGATTTGGCGTGACTTGCATCACTTCAGGAAGAGTGGTGGGAAACGTCTGGATAGAAGAAAAATCATAGGAGGGGAGATCGGTAAAATTTTTGGGGGGTGTTTGCAGCTGCTCTTCAAAGAATAAATCCTGATGCACTTCGCGATGCGGTTCGAAAATTTGGGAAAGTTCGCTGACTTCTTTTTCACCGAGTGAAATTTCAGCACTAGGCTCATCTTGTTCTAATGAAAATAGCTTTTGGTCAATTTCTTGCACGCTTTCTTTATGGGATTCCGAACTTAAAAGTTCTTTGAGAAGATTCAAAAGAAGGTAGTCCTCAGGGAAAAACTTGAGGGCTTTACGGCCGAAACTAATGGCTTTTTCTGTATTCCCAATAGCCTTAGAGACAAAAGCTGAAGCTCGGTAACAGAAAAATTGGAAATAAGGAATTTGACGCGCTTGTAGATAGTATTTCAGCGCCTGTTCGTATTCTTGCTTAAAAAAAGCAATTTCACCGTTAAAGAATTCTTCATAGGAAGGAATTTCACACCACTCAATTTGTTGATTTTCAATCAAATTAAGTAGTTCTGCCAGAACATTCTCTTCTTTGCTCATGCGAATCGTAAACGCTTGCACTTGATCCAAATAATTGTCGAATTTTTGTGTGTCGATCAAAGTCGTCATCGTTTTCTCCCAATTGTGTGTAAATAAAAGCCCAGATACATTTAGGGGCAGTATACCTTGAGGGTAATATTTTTTGGCTACTCTTTATTTTCTGCTCTAAAAGAAAGATAGACCCAAATTAATTGAAGAATCAGTTTTTTTCGCAGTATTAACAAAATCAATCACTCATTCTGTAGACAGTCTTATCTAAACGAATATTTATTAAACAGTTGTTTAATTTCTATTTATGTTGTATAATTGTTTTTTAATTTTTAATTAATGGTGGTTATGATGATAATTCGACTGTTGTTACTATTATGGATATCTACGCAACCGTTTATTAATGAAAATCAAGGATTTGCTGCTTCAACCGAGAGTCAAATTGTCACTCGCGCTGCGTTTGATTTTGGCTCAGGTTCTGTTAAACTACAGGTCGCTGAAGTCGATTTGTCAAATAATCGCATTGTCAAAACTCTCTATGCCGAGAAAATTCCTGTTGATCTAAGTCAAGATCTCTCACAAAGTATCGACGCTAAATTTAGTCCAGAAATTCAAGCAGAAGCTGTGCGGGTGATGACGCTGCTAAAAAATCGCGCTGCGGCCTACCAACCAGAAGCCTATAGTGGCGTTGCGACCGAGGCTTTTAGAATTGCTAAAAATGGACAGGAACTCATCGATTCCATTCGCGAACAGGTAGGGATTCCCCTCAAAATTATCTCTCAAGATGAAGAAGCCATTGTAGGTTTCGCTGCAGCCGTAAGTACTAAAGGCATTGCCGCTTCAGAGGCTGTGGTCTGGGATATTGGGGGTGGGAGTTTACAAATTGTGACGCAGATTGGAGATTCGTACGAAATTTTCAAGGCAAATTTGGGCAAAGTGCCGATGAAAAATTTCATCATTTCAGAGTTGCAGTGCAAGGATGTTAACCACACATACAGCCCAAATCCGATTTCTCCTGAAGATGGAACTCTGGCAATTCAATTTGTTAAAGAGCAAACAGGTGAAATTCCAGCAATGATTTTGGAAAAATTGGCAGATCCAAAGATAGTGGTGCTGGGAATCGGAGCCCAACCTAAATCTGTGCGTTATCCCGATCGTGGCTATACCTCTGATGACGTGTATGCGCAGATTCAAAGAGGATTGAATCTTTCAGATCAAGATATTTTGAAAATGTTCGATCAAGATGCTATTCCCGCCTACGTAGTTTCAGATCTGATTTTAGTCTACGGGGTTATGACAACTGTAGGCATAGAAAATGTGCAGTTTATAGAGACTGTTTCAGGCAATTCCAGCGGCGTCATGATTACTCCTTCTTATTGGGAAGGAATCTGAAGCGTTTCGCCAGGTTTTAGATAATCGGATTTTAAGCGATTATGTTTTTTTAAGAGTTCGACATTGATCTTAAATCGCCCCGCGATTTTCCATAGCGTATCTCCTTCCTGGATGGTATAGACACGATTTTGTTTGACGGGCAGCGGCTGCGGCTTCACCTGACGCGTCGGAACTTCCTTCGGCACATTAGTACGCTTGGATGCTTCTTTCGGCACATTATTCACCTGGCGTGTAGGAGGGACCTGTATCATTTGCGTGACTGGTGATGGATTTGCTGGAGGTACCGGTGGTTTTGGCTCTTCTTTCTCGACAATTTCAGGCATCATATTTTTTTGTGGGATAAAGCGCGACAGGGCTAGATGATGATTATATTTAGTAGGTCGTGGTTCTCCAGCATAATCATAAAGCCGGAATGCGGCTAATTCCCACACAGCATCACTGCGCGGGCTAGTTAATAAGGCGAGCGCAAACCGTTCAGCTTGCGGCGTTTTTTCGGTTAAAACCTGTAAGATCTCCAGGACATGGGCATCGTTTAATTTTTTTAGTGCAAATATGCCGTCCGTTTTTAAAATCACTTGAGCAGCCGCATCAGAACCAGCTTGAACATACTCCAGTAACAAACGCTGGCGTCTCGAAGGGGAAAGGTCTTGCGAGATCTTTTGCTGTTGCAGAAAATCTGCCAAAGCTTGCCAATTTCCTTGAATCAGAACCTTAAGCAGTTCGTCTTTACCGATGGTTTCTTCGCCCCTATTGATTAACATTTCCACAGTAAGAAATTCTTGGCTCAGATAAAAAGCATCGGCTAATGAAGCGAGATGTTTACCTTTGGCTTTTTGCAGAAGTAGAAAGAGCCCTTGCGAAGTTAAGGGCCATTGTTCCGATAAGGCATAGCGCATGATAGATTGATAATGAACATCCGTAAGCCCTGGGTAGACATCAATTTTGCCATCTCTCTTCCCTGCCCCTTCCTCATATAAAATAGTGCGGCGTTGCATTGGCTGCGGCAGCCCTAGCAGCGCTTTTGATAGATCAAAGTAATGAAAATTGACTAGGCAAGCGATAGCAAGATCTCTCTGGGTATATCCATTTTCTACGAGCTGGTTATTTCCCAGCTTGGTTAAGAGTTGCTGCAATGACATTTTTTTGAAATGACGGATGATATCCCCATTGCTTTTATCAAGCGCCAGCGGTGGTTGTTGCGAATGGTGATCGGCTGGTTTTAATTCGCAATAGGGGGTTGGGGGACGCTCCTTAATAAACCAGTAGATAAAAAGGGCGCTTAGACCAATATTCAGAGCAAAGCTAAGGATTAAGAATTGGCTTAAGCGGCGAATGTGATTTGAGTATCTTTTTGTTTTGGACATGAACTATTTAGCGCCAAAGTATGAGAGAATTAGTCTGTATTTAATCTGTTTTCCAATGCATTGAGTTCATCAGTGATGCCCTGTGGGAGCTTTTCACCAAATAGTTTAAAGTAATCTCTCAATTCAGCCACTTCACTTTTCCACTCTTCGGGGTTAACTTCCAAAAGCTTTTGAAGTTTTTCAGTGGATATATTCAAACCGGAAGTATCCAAGGCGGCAGGTGAGGGGAGAATGCCTATGGGAGTTTTAACCCCTTCCGCCTGATTGGAAGTGCGTTCAAAAATCCATTTCAGCACACGGCTATTTTCGCCGAAACCGGGCCATAACCAAGACCCATCGGCATTTTGTCGAAACCAATTGACATAATAAATTTTAGGGAGTTTTGCGGCATCGTGGGTACGGCCCAGCTGCAGCCAATGGGCAAAATAATCTCCCATGTGGTAGCCGCAAAAAGGAAGCATCGCAAAAGGATCATGCCTTAGCTTGCCCACTTCACCTGCGGCGGCGGCGGTGGTTTGAGAAGACACACTGGCGCCTAAAAAGGTCCCATGCTGCCAGCTCAAGGATTCATAGACCAATGGGACGACAGAAGCTCTCCGGCCTCCAAAAAGAATCGCAGAGATAGGCACCCCCTTCGGATCTTCCCAGGCAGGATCAATAATTGGGCATTGGGAAGCGGGCACGGTAAAGCGTGCGTTAGGATGCGCGGCTTTTTCTTGTGAGGCGGGAGTCCATTCGTGATTTAACCAGTTAATTAAATGTGCCGGAGGTGTCGGAGTCATCCCTTCCCACCACACATCACCTTCGTCAGTTTTAGCCACATTCGTGAAAATGGTATGCTGTTTGATGGTTTGCATGGCATTGGGATTCGATTTAAAAGAGGTGCCGGGCGCAACGCCGAAAAAACCCGATTCGGGATTAATGGCATATAAGCGTCCATCTGCCCCGAATTTCATCCAGGCGATGTCATCGCCAACTGTTTCGACTTTCCAGCCTGGCAGGGTAGGAGTGAGCATAGCTAAATTGGTTTTGCCGCAAGCACTAGGGAAGGCGGCAGCGATATATTTTTTTTCGCCCTGAGGATTTGTGATTCCCATAATTAGCATATGTTCTGCCAGCCACCCTTCATCTCTGGCCATGGCTGAAGCTATGCGCAAGGCAAAGCACTTCTTTCCCAGCAAAGCATTTCCGCCGTAGCCGCTGCCAAATGACCAAATAGAGCGTTCTTCAGGAAAATGAACAATGTATTTCTCTGAAGGATGGCAAGGCCAAGGCACATCTTTTTCTCCTTTCGCCAAAGGCGCGCCTACTGAATGCATGCAGGGGACGAAATGGGAATTTCCCAGTACGTCTAGCACTTTTTTGCCCATGCGCGTCATGATGCGCATATTGCAGACAACGTAGGGAGAATCGGTGATTTGAACACCGATATGCGCAATATCAGAGCCAAGCGGGCCCATGCTAAAAGGAATGACATACATCGTGCGTCCAGCCATGCATCCTTTGAAAAGCTGTTGAAGCAGGGTGTGCATCTCTTTCGGATCTTTCCACCGATTAGTAGGACCGGCATCTTCCTTGTTGCGGCTACAGATAAATGTGCGTTCTTCGACTCGGGCGACATCAGTGGGAGTCGAGTTGCAGGCATAGCTTTCGGGACGAAGCGCCGGATTGAGGCGCTGCCATTTTCCTTGGTTCACCATTTCTTGACAGAGTGTTTCATATTCTTCAATAGATCCATCGCAAAGATGCACATTTTCCGGGGCACATAGGCGGATAGATTCCTGAATCCACTTTTTTAGGGTGGCGTTTGTGGTCCATTTTTCAAGTGATTCAGGTTCCTCTGTCATAAAATTCCCTTAAATATTAGCCGTTTTTCTTTTTTTGAATTTATCCAGATATTCTAGTGCTTTGCCAGTTCCCAAACAAACTGATAGTAAAGGATTATGGGCTGTAATCACCGGCAGACCCGTTTCTTTAATCAATAACTTATCCAGACCTTTCATCAAAGCCCCGCCGCCAGTAATCACCATCCCTCTTTCAACTAAGTCTGCGGCAAGTTCAGGAGGGCATTTTTCTAGTGTTAATTTGACGTGCTCAATAATCTGTTGGTTAGGCTCAGCCAGGCATTCGCGTATTTCGACTGAATTAATTCTTTTAGTGACCGGCAATCCAGCTACTTGGTCCCGGCCGCGCACTTCCATTTCCAGTTCATTTTCCCCGAGAGGATAAGCTGAACCGATGGTCATTTTAATTTCTTCAGCCGTACGAGGACCGATCATTAAATTATATGTGCGCCGCATATAGTTGATGATGCATTCATCAAATTCGTCCCCGGCAATGCGGAGGGAACGAGATTCTACAATACCGCCTAAAGAAATGATAGCGATTTCGGTGGTCCCACCGCCAATGTCAATAATCATACTAGCGGCCGGATGATGCACAGGCAAGTCCACACCGATGGCTGCGGCCATGGGCTCTTCGATTAAAATGACTTCCTGGGCGCCGGCATGCAGGGCAGCATCTTCGACCGCCCGTTTTTCCACCCCAGTAATACCCGAGGGGACGGCAATTAAAATTTTGGGTCTGAATAAACTGCGTGAAGGCGTGACACGCTTAATTAAAGCCTTCAACATCCCTTCAGCAATTTCGAAATCAGCGATGACCCCATCTTTCATCGGACGCACGGCGTGGATACGTCGTGGGGTCCTGCCTAACATTTCCTTCGCTTTATGGCCAACTGCGAGAACTTCATTTGTAGAAGAATCGACAGCTACCACGGAAGGCTCAGCGAGAACAATCCCTTTGCCTCTGACAAAAACTAAGGTATTTGCCGTTCCGAGATCGATACCAATATCATTCGAAAAAGCGCCTCTAAATTTAGTCAGCTGGCCGAAAGCCGAACGATACATGTGGTCAAAGGTATCTTTAAACCCTGAATGATTTTTTTTACTCATAATATATGTGTTTCCAGTGAGTGGACAAGTTTGTGTCTATTTACACTTGCAATAGCTCCAAAACTTCTTCCCAAGTCAATTTAGCGATCGCCTCTTCATCACAGCTGACGACCTTCTTGACATGCCCTTCTTTCTGCTGTTGCAGTTGCAAGATTTTTTCTTCAATGGTTCCTAAAGTGATCAATTTGTACGATAAGACCGATTTCTTTTGTCCAAGCCGATGCACGCGATCTGTCGCCTGATTTTCTACGGCAGGGTTCCACCACATATCGTAATGGATTACAGTATCCGCACCAATTAGATTAAGACCGGTCCCTCCAGCTTTAAGCGAAACAAGGAAGATGGGGATATTCTCGTCTTCGTTGAATTTTTTTACAATGCTCAATCGATTTTTACTTGATCCATCTAAATATTCAAAGGGAATTCCTTGCTGCTGCAAGTCTTCCCGGATGATATTCAGCATGCGTGTATATTGACTGAAAATAACGGTTTTGTGTTTTCCTTCTATCAGAGTAGGAAGGAGTTCCATCAACATATCGTATTTTGAAGAGTCTCCATTTTCAGCTTTTTCTTTCGCAAAAATAGCAGGGTGGCAACAAATTTGTTTCAAGCGGGTTAAAGTGGCTAAAACGTGAATTTGGACTTTATCAAAGCCTTCTTTGCTAACTAATTGCGACAATTCCTCGCGGGCAGATTGGGCGTAGGAACGGTACAATGCCTGCTGCGTATCTGATAGATGGCAATGATACACAATTTGCGATAAAGGAGGAAGTTCAGAAAGAACATCCGACTTCATGCGGCGGAGAATAAAAGGTGAAACTTTGCGGCGCAAAATTTCGAGATTCTTTCCCTGATTATTGTGAGGATTGCGAATATAGCGTTCGACGAAACGATCAAAAGTGCTAAGCAAACCAGGCATTAAGAAGTCAAACAGACTCCATAATTCTTCCAGAGAATTTTCAATAGGTGTCCCCGTCAGCACGAGGCGGTGCACCCCATTCAACATTTTTACCGATTTCGCATTGCGCGTGCCTCTATTTTTAATATGCTGTGCTTCATCCAAGATGCAATAGCGGAATTTAGTGCTTTGATAGTACTCGATATCTTTTTGTAAAAGAGTGTATGACGTGATGACCACATCATAATTTTTGATTCCTTTGATAAGTTTTTTGCGGTGGGCAGGTGAGCCGTCTACAGGCAAAGTGCGCAGCTGGGGATGGAACTTAGTAAACTCCTCTTGCCAGTTATAAACTAACGAAGTCGGACAGATGACGATTGCGATCGAATCCGGATAATCGATTTTGCTTTGGGTGACAGCAATGATAGCCTGGAGTGTTTTCCCAAGTCCCATATCATCCGCTAAGATACCGTTTAAGTGCATATGGCGCAGTCTCTCCAGCCAATTGACCCCTTCGATTTGGTATTCGCGCAGTTTGGCATTGATGATTTCAGGAACTTGTTTCGCATTGAAGACTTGTTTGCCCAGCATCTGTTGCTGGACTTCTTGTAATTTAGCGGTCATTGAGAATTCAATCGGCAAACCGGCAAAGCTGTTGGCGTCAATACTTGCTAAACTCCAGAGCGGGCGCTCCTCTTCGTGATTCGTCAGAAGGTTGATGCCGATCTCATCGAAAATTTCGACGACAGGGGCTAATTTCTCAAGATCGAGAACCAAAATCTTGAGGGTTTTCATGCCATTCTCATCATCTACTCCTTTCTTCTTGGTCGACTTGGTTGCTCGTGAAAGCTCGATGAAAGTTTTTTTAGATGATAAGCATTCCCATAAAAGGTCAATCGTAATGCCATGGAGGTAGCCATCGACCTTTAAATTGACTTTGTAGGTGTCCATTCTTTCAGTTTCTGAAAGATGCAGCTTGAACTTTGTATTATCGTAGATAAATTGATCAAGCAGGTTGGAAGGGCAATTAAAAGTGACTCTTCCTTGGTTGCGTGGAATCACTTCTGTCATGAATTCGACAATTTTTTTGTCCGATTTGCACAAGTAGCAGCTTTGAGCGGGATCAAAAAGAAAATCTTGGAAAAGATCATTAAGGATTTTTTGTTCTTCCGTCAAATTACGCGCCAGGATGCCCTCTGGTTTAACAAAGGAAGTGATTTCCTGAATTGTGAGTTGGGCACTCGAAGCGGGTACTTTGAGATTATTATAGACAAATTGCACCGAGGCTTCCAGTACTCCGTTTAAGTAGTGAATATCACATTCGGCAACCAATTTTCCGGTAAATGGAAGGGTCACAAATTTTTCAATGATTTCATTATTGGTTACATTGGCAAAACGCAGTAATTCGGGTAGCGAATTCTCGACGAAAGTCCCGAAGAGAGGTTCAGGAATGGTAATGTCGCGAATCACATTAATATTTCTTAAATGTTTACGTTTGATCAGATGTTGAAAGCGATAGTAGGTATGGTTTAAAATCATCCCAGGTTTACAGCATTCGAATAGACGTGCATCTTGCATGGGGACGCCGCCCTGATCGATTAACAAAGAGGGTTTAAAGAGAATTTTTGGATCGAGCGCCGTAAAGTATTCGAGCTCAAATTGGAGATTGGCCGGAATTGTCGAAAATCGCAAAGGTTCTTCCAGGCTTCCACTATAGAGGCAAGGCATTGTTTTAAATTTGGAATCATCAGTCAACATGGCTCCGGTTGCATTGATTCTTTGCATGACCGATTCATAAATTTGCGCCAAAATTGTTCCGAACGTTTCCCCATCTAAAGCGGCGATTCGTTGATTGCGGTCGTTGCTAGGATCTGGATAGCGTGCAAAATCGAGCACATTTTTTAGCAAGAATGCGCTTTCCTGATCGAAAGATTGTAGGGTGAAATAATAGCGTTTATTTCCTATGTAAAGCGGCTCCCCATATCTGACTGCATTCACAAATTCCCGGATAGCGGGGATGATTAAAGGCTTTGAGCGAAAGGGGAGGCGCAGAGCTAATTGGATTTCAGCTCCGGAGAAGGCCTCAGTGGAAGGCGGGACATGAAAAACGACGGCTAGTTCAGCATTGTCTAAAGCGAGTTCCTCTTCGGGTAGAAAAAAAGGAGACTGTCCCAGTACCTGAGAGGCCCCGATATACTCTTCCATTAATTCTTTTTGTTGCTTTTTGCCTTTGCGTACACCTTCCTTTTGTGCCGCCTCTTTAAAAGTTTTACGCAGAGTGTCTTTATCTTTTTCATTAATAGTGGCTGTTTTTTCTAAATCAGTCTCTTTGGAGTAGTCTACAACCATTCCATCAAAATGTTCTTCCAGATAAAAGAGAACGGATGCCAAATGTTGGCAATCATACTTATACGGACAGTCACAATCGGAGTCTAAAGTTGAAGAGTCATGGCGGCTCATTTCAATTTCGCACTGATATTTATTGTCGAAAGTCCCCATGACACCGCAACTGACACGCACGGTTTGTGGACTCAAATTGATAATCTTGGCGGAAACAACCAACCCTTTATTGTAAAGGTCTTTTCCTTCATTAAGTATAGCAGGCGAGTAATCTTTTTTTAGTTTGCGAAAATTTAGCATCGTCACTCTCTGAAGTTTAGGTTAAAGAGCTTAAGGGCTCGTACAACGGGAAATTTAGTGGAACTTGAGGTTTTTGACACCTTTTTAGCTTTTTTCATTCCCGAACGCAATCAAAAAAAAGAAATAGGTAAAAAAATAATAAATATTTTTTTTTAAAAAGTGGTTTCGTAGGTGAGGTGGAGTTCATTTGCAAGAAAAAACTTGAAAAAATTAAAAAGAAAAGGCTATAGCTAAGTCTATCAATATTCGATGTGTACCCGCCAGTTCTAGGTCAAAGTTCCTCCATTCTTTGGTTTAGAACTGGCTTTTTTATTTTCATGTTGCTCAAAAAATCAAATGCGCTCTATACTTGCTGCTTAAAACCTAATTTGCCTTGAATGGCATCGTAAGGTTAATGGCAAGTGCGGATGTAGCTCAGTTGGTAGAGCGTCACCTTCCCAAGGTGAATGTCGTGAGTTCGAACCTCATTATCCGCTTTTAAGAAGTGTGCATTCATTTGTGCGTTTCCTAAACCAAATGATAAAGAACACAAAAGTGCGCGGGTGTAGCTCAGTGGTAGAGCATCACGTTGCCAACGTGAGGGTCGTGAGTTCGAGCCTCATCACCCGCTTTGTGTCTTTCAATACTGTTCATGCGGGTGTAGCTCAGTGGTAGAGCATCACGTTGCCAACGTGAGGGTCGTGAGTTCGAGCCTCATCACCCGCTTTCTTTCACGAGTAAGTTCATAATATTACTCACGGTTTAAGTTTCAAAACTTCCAAATAAACGAGGTTATGGTGTCTACGAATCAATCCGAAGTCAGCAATCAGCATGTAAAAATTTCTCTTCAAAAAGAAGATGGGTGTTTGGTTAAACTGGATGTACATATGTTTCCAGAAACGACTAAAGCAACATACCAGGAAGCTATTAAAGCTGTTGCTAAAGAGGTTTCTCTTCCCGGTTTTCGTAAAGGCAAAGTTCCCCCGGCCATGATTTTACAAAATTTCAAAGCCCATGTAGAGCGCGAATGGCGTGATATTATGCTAAACCGCGGTTTACGCGAGTTTATCGATCTTACCAAAATTGTTCCTTTTAACAAAGAAAGCGTCCATAAAGCCGTTGTGCAAAATGCTGCTGTAGAAGAAGGGGCTGATCTGCTCATTCAATTTGAATCAGCGCCTGAAATTCCAAAAGTTGATCCAGCGGCATTGCGTATTCACCAAGTCAAAAAACGGGAAATTTTGCCAGAAGAGATCGAGCGCTCGATGACAAAAGTGCAAACTCATTATGCGGAATGGATTCCCGTGACTGACCGCGCTCTTCAAGCAGGCGATAGTGTCGTTGTCGACGCTGCTTCAGCAGATAATCCAGATAATCTTTTTTATAAAGACACCTCTTTTACCGTCGATGATGAAAATATGATGCCTTGGTTCAAACAAGCTATTGTGGGACATCATCAAGGAGAAACAGTAGAGGCTGAAGCTGCAGATCAAGATCCTCCAATCCGTGTGCGTATTACTCTCAAAGAGATCAAGTCGCCTAAATTGCCAGAACTCAATGATGAATTTGCCAAAAAAGCGGGAGCTGAAAATCTCGAAGATATGCGTCAAAAAATTAGGCAACAGCTAGATAAACATGCTGAAGAGGAAGTGCAATATGCACTCCGCAATCAAATTGGACCTGCGCTCTTAGAGAAGTACTCTTTTAATATCCCAGGATCGATTGCCAAACAAGAAATCAAACGCATGATTTCGCAAAAAACCAATGAATTGAAAGAACAGGGCCTCTCAGGTTCAGCTGCCAATCAAAAAATTGAAAGCATGCGCGAAGAACTAGAAAAAGAATGTGATGAATCCCTTCAATTGCTTTTCCTGGAAAATGAGTTGGTTCACCAATTCAATATTCAAGTGACAGATGATGAAGTTGTCAGGGAGTTGTTTTCACAAATTTATAAGCACCCTGAAGCCATGCAATCTGCACGCGATATTTTAAATTCTCCAGAGATGCATAGCCGTGTCCGACATATGTTAACAACCCAGAAAGTTAAAGACTATCTGGTTGAAAAAGCGGAAAAAATCGACGCCAGTTGAAATGTAAACATAATTGTTACATAGCAAAAAAATAGGCAGATCGGGTACAACAAAGGCATTATTCAACTCAGCATAAGGATTCGCCATGTCAGATAAAAGACCACACAACTCACTAACTCCCTATGTCATTGAAGATACAGCAAGAGGGGAGAGGTCCATGGACATCTTTTCGCGTTTGCTTCAAGACCGCATTGTATTTATCGGAACCGATATCACCGATCAAGTGGCTAACGTCGTTGTTGCTCAGCTGCTATTCCTAAAGATGGAAGACCCTAAAAAAGATGTTCATCTTTATATTAATTCCATGGGAGGTTACATTACCTCTGGTTTAGCTATCTACGACACCCTGCGTTGGATGAGCTGTGATATTAATACCTATTGTATTGGACAAGCCTCTTCAATGGGTGCTTTGCTGTTAATGGCAGGGACTAAAGGCAAGCGTTTTGCGCTGCCAAATAGCCGTATTATGATTCACCAGCCTTCAGGTGGTGTGGGAGGTTCTTCCTCAGATATTATGCTACAAGCAAAAGAGATTTTAGTACTCAAACGCACCCTGCATGAAATTATGTCTGCATGCACAGGTCAAGCTGTAGAAAGAATTGCGGCAGACTCTGAACGCGACTTTTACATGAGTCCGAGTGAAGCAAAAGAGTATGGCGTGATCGATGAGGTCGTGACGCTTGCGAAAAAATAATTTCCGCAAGTTTATAAAAGTTTTTTAAATCTTTAAAAGATTGTTCAGAATGGCAAAAAAAGCAAATAAAGAAAATATCGCCTGTTCTTTTTGTGGGCGTGCAGAAGATGCTGTAGAAAAGCTCATATCAGGTCCTAATGCATATATCTGTGATAAATGTGTGAATCTATGCTCTGGCATTTTAGAAAAAAAGAAATCCAGAACAACCTATGATTTTAAAATCTTAAAACCTCGAGAGATCAAGGAACGGTTAGACGAATATATTATTGGACAAGAAAGCGCCAAAAGGACCATCTCTGTGGCGGTGTATAACCACTACAAGCGGATTCGTACAGTCAATAAAGAGAAGAACGCCATTGAATTTAATAAATCCAATGTCTTGTTATTTGGCCCGACTGGTTCTGGCAAAACTTTGATTGCAAAGACTCTGGCGAATATTCTAGACGTGCCTTTTACAATTGCCGATGCGACAACATTGACAGAAGCAGGTTATGTAGGGGAAGATGTAGAGAACATCATTCTGCGTCTCTTGCAAGCCGCAGATTATGATGTCGGTAAAGCAGAACTTGGCATTATTTATATCGATGAAATCGACAAAATCAACCGTACCACTGCTAACGTCTCGATTACACGTGATGTTTCTGGCGAAGGTGTGCAGCAAGCCTTGCTAAAAATCGTGGAAGGAACCATTGCAAACGTCCCTCCTAAAGGGGGAAGAAAGCATCCTAACCAAGAATACATTAAAGTGAATACCGAAAATATTCTCTTTATCGTTGGTGGAGCCTTTGTCAATCTCGATAAAATTGTAGCCAAACGTTTGGGAAAAAGTACAATTGGGTTTACTAATAAAGATAAAGAAATCTTTGATCCGAACAAGAAAAGCGAACTTTTGGCCAAAGTCGAGCCAGAAGATTTGATTCAATTTGGGATGATTCCTGAATTTGTCGGACGCTTTAATTCCATCGCCAACTGCAATGAGTTAACCATTTCAGATTTAGTTTCTATCTTAAGTGAACCTAAGAATGCGATCGTTAAACAATTTGTCGCCATGTTTGAAATGGAAGGCGTCAAGCTGGATTTCACGGAAGAAGCGCTAGCTGGTATCGCTAAGAAAGCGATTGAGGCTGGCACAGGGGCGCGTGCCCTGCGTATGATCCTAGAAAATATTATGCGCGATTTGATGTTTGAAGTCCCCACCGATCCTGCGATCGCTGAGATTTTGATTGATGAAGAAGTCGTTATGGGTAAAAAGAGCCCAATTATTAAGCGCACTGACGAAAAAATTGCCTAATATTCGCTCTTGCATCCTTGGATGCAAGAGCTTTTCCATTTGGTCAAAAGCACTTTGATCCCATCCTAGAATGCTGAACTTTTATTGATCGAGAATATGACTAATCGACATAGTCTCTTCCCCAAATAGAAAAGATATAAATTATGCAAGTTAATCCCTTCACGGAGCGTGACCAAGGCCTTCAACTCCAAGTTTTTTCTAAACTTAAAAAAAATGATGTACTGTGTCAGTCTCATACGTTGACAAACAATCTCGCGCGATTGTCAGTAGCGAAACATTTAGAAACTTCATGCAGGTGCGTAAAAAAGCTTTAGAAGTAAAAAAAATGACCGCTATGAAGGAGAGCAACTATCAAGAAAAAAAGATTGTGGCTTCAACGGCAAAGTTACTGTTAGGTTTTCTCGATTCAGCTGGTAAACCGCGCTCTCAATTCTTAGCCGATCGCCAACCTGCCACGGGTGCTTTAAATACTCAAAGCCATCCACTCGCTGATCGAGTTTAGATTGAAGATACAAGTACAGGTCGTTTAATTCCGTTGGAGATTCGCGCTACGGTTGGTGATGGCGCTTCATTAAGTCTTTCAACCTGGAATCCTGACCACATATTGTTATTAAGAGTCGACGTTTCTATATGTGACTCTAGCGGTCGCAGTGTTGCTCTTGAACAAGGAACGGCAATGTTGGATTTTCAACCCAGGGAAACGCTAGAAATGTTAAGATTTACAGTTCATGCGCATCTAGCACCCTAATCTTTCATCTATTTAGCCATGCCTCACCCGTTCCAGCCTGAAGCGCCATTATCATATGCAATGGCTATGTCTCTCGAGGCCTGTTCAGTAGATTCTGATTAGATTAAGGAACAGAAGGTTGCCAATATCAAAAACGCAAAAAATGAAATTTGAGATAGAGGGCGGAAGCTTGTTGTCCGCGCTCTGTATTTGGTCAGAATGCTGGAGACTTTGGCCTATTTCTTATTTTGCAGAATCTCCAAACATCAATTTTTGCGGCACATTTCTAAAGCTCGGGCCTTCTCGCGTATAAAAATTAATCATCCAGTTTCGATCAAATGCTGACCCCGGCCATTCTTTGGGGGCGGAAACAACACGCAGAGCCGCGGCCATATTAGGGATGGCGTAGCGTTGCCAACAAATGAGGACCATTTTTCCCGTGTATTCCGGTTCCACCATAATTTCCCGGAGCATGTGCATATACTCATTACTATGATATTTGGTATTTAATTCTATGTTTAGCGCTTTGGCTAAGCCTTGCACAGTTTCAATCGGGCGGAGGGAATCAAAAGCCCGACTGGGTCGCTGGGCATAGATCGCCACAGGAGGGCCAAATTCTAAAACGCCCGGATCTCCAGTAAAGTAAGCAATGAAAGCTGCGGCTCGTTCTTTACCCTTTTGCGACAGAGAGGGATCTTTCTGATGCGGTATCTTTTCAGCATGCCGAATGATAATGATTTGAGCAGGGATGGCCAATAAAGATGAGCTCCAACTCGCAATCCATACAAAAAAAATAGCTGTCCATTTCATAGGTGCTCCTTCAGATATTCAGTTGCTGAGCAATAGCCGTTCCAATTTCATTTGTCCTTCTTCCACAATGAAGCTCGAAAATCTGTTCAAATTATCTTCTAGATAACGCTCCAAGGTAAACCACAGAGGCACGGAGACACCGAGGAGTGCTTGAAATTCAGCTACAACAGAAATGAGACAGCAGTGCTGGATTGAACTCTCTGTGCCTCTGTGGTTCCCCTTGTTCAAAAAGTCAAAAAAAACGATTCATGAATTCAATTGTGTGTATAAATTGCGTTTTAAGATAAAAGCGATTGCTAATCAAGAAATTTTTTCGCTCAATTATAAAAATTTGCTATTTAATTTATTCTTATTTAAAAATCGAAGTAGCTATAAATAAAGTATGTGTTATAAAATGTTTTTAAATAAATTGAGGGTATTTTTATTAACACAGACACTAAGTAGCTTAGTGTCTGTGTTAATGAACCTAAAAGATAAAGCTTTTGCTGGTTCTCAATCTTCTTGCCTTGGAAAATAAATTAGAGTATCCAGGTGTATACACAATAGAATTAAAAATCGATTTTCGAGTTCCCTTATGTATATAGCCAATAGGAAATGCATATATGTACCAAATTGAGAAATTCAGTGCCCCGCTGTCACAGAAGGAAATGAAGCTGTTTGAATCTTTAGTCGATGTTCGAGATCGTCATTTTTTAAAAAAATCAGAGCAAACAAGTCAAATTTGGGTGGCATTTTTTCAAGGCAAGCCAGTTGGCATTGTTATCACAGTCAATGCAGAATCCCCTTTCTATTCTGAGATTCACTCGCTTTTTGTTTTACCGGAACATCGCAGCCAAAATCTTGGCAGTCGCTTATTGCTCTGTGCAGAGAACTATTTAAAAGAAAAGGCGTGTAAATATTCAACGTTGTTTTTTCGCCATGATCAAGATTTAGCACAGAGCAATGAAAAGTTTTTGGCAAGGCATGGGTGGAACAAAAGCACATGCAGCAATTTGCTTTATTTGTTTCACAGCTCAATATTTAATGCACCATGGCTGCAGCTTTTTTACGACAAACCTTTGCCTAGTCAATTTCGTGAAGTTTCCTGGAAGCAAGTCAAGGAGAAGGACCGAATATTGTTGCAAGCTCTTGAGAAAGAAAACGCGTTTCCTTATTACGTGTCCCCATTTAGGGATGAGCAGTTTGTGGAACCCTTAAATAGCTTGGCCCTTTATAAGGACGAAGAAGTTGTGGGATGGATGATTACACATCGTATTCTTCCCCATATGATCCGTTACCAAGCCTTTTTTGTGGAAAAACAGTTCCAACATACGGGCATTCCAATGAAAATTTTATGTGATTCAATCAAGCTTCAGATTGGTTCTTCAGTTCCTTATGCGCTAGCAGAAATTAATGTCTCGGCTGCTGAACCAGACTGGCTTCGCTTTGCCAGTAAACGTCTAGCTCCCTATGCCCAGGCAAGAGGCTTCATACGCCAAAGCTGGAAGCAATTTTCCGCTTAAGATTTTTGCTGGAAAATATGTCAGGGCGCGAGTATGATTGTTCTTATTCATGCTCAATATCCTTCGTGATCAAGTATTTACGATATTGAGTCTGTCTTGAGGATATTGTATGAAATTAAAAAAAGCTTTTATTGGTTTGGGAGGGAACATCGGCGATAGCTATGCGATTCTCAAACAAGCGTTAAAATTAATCGAAGAGCTTCCTCAGGTTTTTCATCTTAAAGCCTCAGCTTTTTATTCTACGACTCCTGTGGGGCCCATCCTGCAAGAGAATTTCCTCAATGCCGTCTGCAGTGTGCAAACTTCCCTCTCGGCTCATCAGCTCTTGTATGCTTTGCAAGGGATTGAAAAAGTCCTTGGGAAAGTTGAGAAACCCAAGAATGCACCGCGGGTGATTGATCTCGATCTTTTATTATTTGATACGGAAAAACATGCATCGCCGCACCTTGAAGTGCCTCATCCCAGATGGAAAGAGCGCTTATTTGTGCTGATTCCTCTCACAGATCTTGAGAGCGAGCTATTGGTTCCTGCGGAAAATGGACAAAACCTGATTCGCCTAAATCTTCATCGATTGGTGCGCGAATTTCCAAATATTCATCAAGAAACTGTGCTCCAAGTACAGGAAAAAATGGCAATTTAACCCCTTGAGGCGGACATGACACCTAAAAAACAGCGCATTGCAGTTAAAGATTTTTTTATTGGGGAGCAGCAGCTTGTCATTATGTCAGGTCCCTGCGTCATTGAAAGTGAGGAGCATTGCCTAAAAGCTGCCGAAGAACTATTGAAAATTTTTCAGGCTTATAAAAACCTGCGACTTGTTTTCAAATCGAGCTATGACAAGGCCAACCGTACTTCGGTGCATGCCTACCGCGGGCCAGGCTTAGAAGAAGGTTTGCGCATTTTAGAAAAAGTGAAAAAAGAAACAGGACTTCCGCTTGTCACCGATGTGCATTCACCCGAAGACGCCGCAGCAGCAGGTCAAGTGTGCGATATCATTCAAATCCCAGCCTTTCTATGCCGCCAAACAGATCTGCTAGTAGCCGCCGGTAAAACAGGGGCGGTTATCAATGTTAAAAAAGGGCAATTTATGGCACCTTGGGATATGGGGCATGCGGTCGAAAAAATTCGAAGCACAGGGAATCCACACGTGATTTTAACGGATCGTGGAGCTACTTTTGGATATAATAATCTCGTGAGTGATATGAGAGCCATTCCTATTATGCAGCAATTTGGCGTGCCAGTTTGTTTTGATGCCACTCACTCCGTGCAACTACCTGGCGGCCAAGGCGCATCTTCAGGCGGACAGCGAGAGTTTATTCCAGTGCTAGCCAAAGCAGCCATTGCGGCGGGAGCCGACTGCTTATTCATTGAATCGCATCCAGATCCTAAAAACGCCAAAAGTGATGGCGCCTCGGTTTTAGACTTCAAGGAATTACCTGGTTTACTAGGCATTCTCGATCCTCTTTATCAATTGATCCGGACGAACAGGAATGAGTAGATCTTTCTTTTGTTTCTTCAAAGCCTCCTGGATGCTTTTCAGCTTTTTTATCATCGCTGCAATGAGTCTAGCTATTTACCTATGCCGTCCCGATCCAGAAGCCGAAGCTTTCTATCAGCAATTAAATACCGCAAATGCAAAAACTGACTGGAATGACTACCATCTGCAACAAAAAAGGCATGGAGTCGTGAAGGAAATCCTTTTTAATGAGGGTGAGGAATTACGCAAACTCCGTTTAGAATGTCGTGAAGCTGAAATTGTTTTTACCGAAAAAGAAGGCAAAGGAGAAGTGCTGGAGAGAATGTATGACGTGATCGGACGTCTCCAGGAAAAGCTTTATTACGTTTTACCTGACGGAAAATTAGCGCGCGGGGAGACGGATACGCGAGGGCTTCCCTTCCAAGCCGTAAGTTATTTTGAAGCCGATATGGCTTTGTACAGCTTTCGCCATGAATCCTTGACAGCCGAACAAGTCCTGCTCACACGCTATACCCTTCCTTCCCATATTTTGCCTCTCTCTTTTACTGAAGCTGCCCCGGAAATGACAGGATCGGCCCGGCATGTTGATTTTTCGTTAAAAGATCGAAAATTCAATCTACATGCGCAAGGTTTTAAAGGGCGCTTTGACGCATTGGAGAATGCCACCTAATGCTTTTTTATACTAGACTTCTTTCGAAAATTCATTTTGTATTTTACTTGTCTGCAGGGCTGAATTTTGGCCTACAGGCAGTAGAGTTTTTGAGCGTAGAATCAGACACAGCCCGATATGCAGGTAAGGAGATTTTCTTAACAGGCAATGTGGTTGTGGAACATCCCCTCGGTGTTATTTCAGGCCAAACCGTTCATTTGCAGCAAGACGCGCTCGCTTATTTCATTAAGATGAGCGACCAGGTGCGCATTTCTTTTAAAGAAGGGGGGCAGTTAGAGTGCGGGCAGGCAGAAGTCGATTGCCAGTTGATGACAGGAAGTTTTCAGGCTAATGAAGCCCAGCCGCAAGTGATCTATACAGAATCAAATCCCTCGCATGTGTGCTTAAAAGTTCAAAGCCGTGAAATGCATCTAGCACTTTGTCAAAAGCAGCCCAACCAAGAGACTTCGAAAGAGTGGCAAATCGAAAAAATAACAGCGACCGACAATGTCTCTGTAAAATATAATGACCTGTTCACCGCTTTCGGGGAGTTATTAACCTATCGGACAAGTACCGCAAACCAAGCCGGGACTATAGAGCTGCAGGGATCTCAGGAAAAAGAAATGTGTCATGTAGAAACTCCTGAGGGAGATTTTATTAAAGCCGTGCATATCCACATCGATACGCAAAGCCGGCAGTCGCTTCTGACGCAAACGCATGGCCAACTACAGGCTCTAGCGAAAGGAGAAATCCTCTTTTCTGCCGATAGAATGAAGTGGGATGATCCTCACCATCTCTTAACTCTTGAAGGGCATGTGACTATCACTCAACAAGGAATGGGGCAGATTGTAACAGATGAAAAAGTGATTTTTAGAAAAGCCAATTTTAATGGGAAAAACCAAGTACGTTCCGTAACCCTTCCCGGTAAAAGCGTACTGACTTATGAAGACACCGAAAAAAGGCTTTTTGTGCATACATTAACCTGTCACGGGCATTTAGAAGTCGACAGATGTACCCTTGAAACGGTGGCTTCCAGCCCTTTAGATGCCGCGGGAAACGTCATAAAAGATCAACAAGTGCATTACATCGATCCGATTGGGGAAATTTATGCGGATCAATTCAGTGTCTCCTACATGCAAAAACAAGGAAAAACAGTTCCCTCGCATATCATTTTTAGAGGGAATGTCTACATTTGCAATCAAGGGGACGGTTCAGCTGAATCCCTCTTAAAGCAGTATATCCTTGCTGATAAAGTAGAATATTATCCCCAAACGAAAGAAATGTACCTTTCTGCTAAAGACGGTAAACGCGTGCTCTTTTACGATAAAATTGACAATTTACAAGTCAGTGCCCCGTCCCTGAAAATTAAGCGGGACCTGATCAGTAAAAAGGAATCGATTCAGGGATATGGAGACGTGCGCTTTAATTTCATCGAACACGAATTCGATAAATTAAAGAGTCGCTTTCTACTCGATAAAACTAAATAAGGAACATGCATGCAGGATCCAAACCAAAAAAATCCTTGCTTACAAGTCAAAGACTTAGTCAAGTCATACAGCGGCAGAACCGTGGTGAATGGACTATCGTTTGAAGTGAAACAAGGCGAGATTGTAGGGTTGCTCGGCCCTAACGGTGCCGGTAAAACAACGGCTTTTTATATGACCGTAGGCCTGATTCGACCCGATAAAGGAGCTGTAATTTTCCAGGGACAGGATATCACGAAGTTGCCCATGCATCAACGCGCGCGGATGGGGATGGGATATCTGGCGCAAGAACCTTCGGTCTTCCGCTATCTCACCGTCGAGCAAAACATTCTCAGCATATTAGAAGGCCAGGCTTTGAGCAAAGCAGAGCAGAAGATACGCCTTGAACAACTTTTGGCAGAACTGCATCTCGAGCGCCTAGCCAAGAAGAAAGCTATCGCCTTATCCGGAGGTGAGCGGCGCCGTTTGGAAATTACACGGGCCTTAGTGACCAATCCTACCTTCCTGATGTTGGATGAACCCTTCGCGAATATTGATCCGATTTCTGTCGACGAAGTCAAGCAGATGGTGCAACATCTCTCTAAGAAGAACATCAGCATTTTGATTACAGACCACAATGCGCGCGAGATCTTTTCGATCGTGGATCGTAGCTATCTAGTCTTCGAAGGCAAAGTGATGCTCTCAGGAACCGTAGATGAACTCATCAACAACCCCGAAGCACGCCGCGGCTATCTAGGGGAACAGTTCAAAATGTAGAGTAGGGGATAGGGAATCAAATTTCTTATTACGGATTACGAGAAGCTTAAAATAAAGTCATTCTCTCGAGGAGCTATTCAGACCAGATAAAATGAACTACGCAGCTTTGAGCAATACCTCGCCAGTCATTCATATGCATCTGCCCCCTCGCTATAAGGAATCTCGAGCATTTGATAACGTAACTTTTAAAGATACACGTTGGGGCCAAAATTACGCCTCTTATGATCGCACATTTGTGATTGACGAATCGACACTTTTTAAAATTAGAGAGGCTTTGAAAGGTCATTATAAGCCTTTTTTCAGAAGGCAGATATTAAATAGGTTTAGCCTCTTTCAATTTGCTAAAAGTCTCTTCAACAGCACTATTCCAGCAAGGAAGACCTTGAAAAATCTTAAATTCTGAATCCAAATTTTCCTCACTCTCCAGATAGAAAGCATGGGCTTTTATGAGAGCATCTGCAAAAAAAGGGAGTAAACGAGGATGCGGATGTTTTTTAGGATAGGAATTGACTAGCCAATCGATTAACGTACCGCCTCCACGCTGCTTACTGGATGCCAGTAAGTCTGCAACAGATTCCAGCATATTATTACGAAGGCGTTCCTCAGGAAAGTTGTCGAAATCAAACCCCTCTTTACTATAGGACTCATGGTGATGCTCTTCATGCTGATGAATTTCCCAGGCGGCAAGATACGCTAACTTGTCTTCATCTCGCCTGCCGCCTCTGAAGTAACGTGCATAACCTTCAAATTGCTCTACATCAAGCTTACAAAGATCATGACGCAGCAGCTGTTTTTCTGGACATCCCAGGGCAGTACCAAAATCATAGACATATTGTCTATGAATTTTAAGTTCTGCAACAAAGAAAAGCATTTCTCGGGCAATTTCCACGTTTAGGTTTTGCACCCTGAGGATAGCCTCCTCATAATCTGCAAGGTGTTCATCCACTTCGGAGTTATCGAGCCCTGCCTTTTGGAGCATGTCAATAATGCGTGAGCGGGTTTCTTCTATGAGAAGACTCGTGAGCCAGGAAGCAACTTTTGGAGAGAGATGATCGGCGAAAATTTTAAATTCTTGAATTTTGTCGTGTTGTTCTTCATAGGTCAAAGTCACATCTAGCTCAACCTCATCGAGGAAATATTGAAAAGCGGATTGCGCCTCGCTTTCCGTCGAAGAAAAAGAAACTTCCGTTCTAGGAATAGGTGCTGCATGCACAGTGGGCATCAATAAGCAAAGAACTAAACAAAATGCAAGATTCTTCATAAATTTCCCTGATTTATAATATAAAACAATAATAAAAATGAAATTTTAGAATAAAACATGTTATAAAACAATAGCTTTAATTAAGGGTGATTTTAATATCTATTAAAACGAATAACCCCTCAGGCTGAGGTGAGCCGCTTTGGCTAAATGAGACACCTGATCATAAAAGCTCATCTTCATCAGCCAAGGCCTGGTTTTTCGATAGGCTCTCTGAGTAGTTCTTCAAAAGAACGAAATTGGGTACTCGTGATCTCCAAATCCCATTAAATTTAGGAATCACTGCAATGTAAAAAAATGGCTATTGATTTTTCAAAAGGGGGTAAGCTATATTTAGCGGTTCGAAATACTAAATAAGTGAAAATTAAAATGTTATTAACGTTAAAAACAGCGCGATATCCAGCAACAGAACTTGGATATTTGCTGCACAAAAATCCAGCAAAAAGTCACGCATTTGATTTGCCCGTGGGAAAAGCATATGTTTTTTTTCCTGAAACCGATCCAGATAATTGCTGTGTTGCTCTTTTGATTGACGTTGATCCTATTGCTTTAGTGAAAAGAAAAAAGGGGCGTCCGGATGATAGCTTTATGCTCGGGCAGTATGTTAATGATCGTCCTTATGTTGCCTCATCATTTTTGAGTTTGGCTATTGCCAGAGTCTTTAGCCAAAGTTTGAAAGGAAAGTGCAAAGAAAAGCCAGAACTTCTATCTGAACCTTGGCCTTTTGAAGTTTGTATAGCCGCGTTACCTAGCCAGAGTAAGACAGGAAAGGATTTAATAAAAAATCTTTTAGAGCCTCTGGGTTACCAACTCACTATAAATGAATATCCATTAAATGAAAAAAATCCAGATTGGGGCACCGCCCAAACCTACACAGTGACACTTAAAAAGACTTGTTTTTTGAAAGACTTGCTCTCGCACTTATACGTACTTATTCCAGTGTTGGACAACCAAAAACATTATTGGGTTACCGAAGATGAAATTGAAAAATTGCTAAAGCACGGAGAAGGATGGCTTTCTAATCATCCAAGTAAAGATTTAATTGTTTCAAGATATCTTAAGCGTCAAAGGGACTTAACAGATGAAGCCCTAACAAGATTGCGTGAAGAAGAGGGACAGCAAATAGATATCATCGAACAAGTTCATGCAAATGCAGAAGAAAAGCTCGAAAGGGGATTGGCTTTACATTTACAAAGAATGCAAGCCGTGTTGAATGTCTTGAAAGAGCATCAAGTTAATTCGGTCGTTGATCTTGGATGTGGAGAAGGGATTCTTATAAAAACTCTCTTAGCAGATTCTTCCTTTAGCCACATTCTTGGTGTCGATGTTTCATATAAACAATTAGAACGTGCAAAGCAAAAGTTGAATCTAGATCGCTTGCCTCCCTTGCAAAGGAAAAGAATAGACCTGATTCAAGGTTCACTCAATTATACAGATAAACGCATTCAAGGCTTTGATGCAGCCACACTTATTGAAGTGATCGAACATCTCGACATTTCCCGATTGACTACATTGGAATACGTTGTTTTTGGTGATGCAAAACCAAAGCTTGTCACCATTACAACTCCAAATGCCGAGTATAATGTGAAGTTTGAGGAGCTGCAGGCAGGGACTTTTCGTCATAAAGACCATCGATTCGAATGGACAAGAAAGGAATTTCAAACATGGGCCGAAAAGATAGCAAATCGCTATGGCTACTCCGTCAGTTTTCAGGCAATAGGTCCTGTTGATGAATACCTTGGCGGTCCTACACAAATGGGTGTTTTTACTAAACATAAATAGCAAAATTCATACTTCCTATGGAACAAAAAATCATAAAAATCCCTGAGCTGTCTCTCATCCTCCTCGTTGGAATTTCGGGCTCAGGAAAATCAACATTCGCCCAAAAGCATTTTAAACCTACTGAAGTTATTTCAAGCGATTATTGCCGTGCCCTTGTCGCTGATGACCCAAATGACCAATCCGCGACGAAAGATGCTTTTGACGTTCTCACTTACATTGCTTCCAAGCGCTTAGCAGCTGGCAAGTTAACCGTGATTGATGCGACCAATATCCAATCAGCTTCTAGAAAAAACTTACTTAATTTAGCGAGGCATTTTCATTGTATTCCTGTGGCAATTGTGATTAATACCGCTGAAAAATTATGCATCGAACGCAATAAAAAAAGAGCAGACAGAAGTTTTGGCGACCATGTCATTAAACAGCAAAGCAATCAGCTCAAAAGTTCCCTTCAATTTCTCAAAAAAGAAGGTTTTAGGGATGTGTACAGACTTGACACTTTAGAAGAAAGCGATTCAGCTGTTATCCACAGAGTCAAATTATGGAATGACCTTAAACATGAACATGGACCTTTTGATATCATTGGAGATATCCACGGCTGTTTCGATGAACTTTCAGAACTTCTTAAGACTCTTGGATATATCATTCACTATGACAACAAATATCGTGTAAGCCATCCACACGGACGAAAAGTTATATTTTTAGGAGATCTTGTGGATCGAGGACCTAATACCCCTGCTGTATTAAAATTAGTCATGGATATGACAGAAGCAGGTATCGCTTTCTGCGTACCTGGTAATCATGATATAAAATTGATGCGAAAACTCAAAGGCCAAGATGTCAAGGTGGCTCACGGCATGCAGGACTCCCTGGAACAATTGGAGCAAGAGTCCGAGAATTTCATTCAACGAGTGATTGATTTTATTGATGGCTTAGTTAGCCATTATGTGTTGGACGATGGTAAACTAGTTGTTGCCCATGCGGGCATGAAAGAAGGTTATCAAGGACGCGGTTCAAAAACGGTGAGAGAGTTTGCGCTCTTTGGTGAAACGACTGGTGAAACAGATGAGTATGGCCTACCCGTTCGATATGCTTGGGCTAATGAATATAGAGGTAAGGCTATTGTAGTTTACGGTCATACACCCGTGCCAACTTCAGATTGGTTAAATAATACAATCAATATAGATAGCGGCTGCGTTTTTGGTGGAAAATTGACTGCATTGAGATACCCCGAAAAAGAGTTAATATCTGTAGTTTCAAAACAAGTCTATGCCAAACCAGTGAAACCGCTTTTAGTTGAAGTTACTGATCCTAAAGTTCGCTCGGGGAACGATATTTTAAGCTTAAGTGATGTCTTGGGTAAGAAAATCGTTTCAACTCGTTTGCATAATAACGTGACCATTCTTGAAGAAAATTCGATCACCGCTTTAGAAGTAATGAGTCGCTTTGCCATCAATCCCAAATTACTCATCTACTTGCCCCCCACAATGTCTCCTACCGAAACAAGCGATGATCCCAAATATTTAGAACATCCCAATGATTCCTTCAGATTCTTTCGAAAGAACAGAATCTCCAAAGTGATATGTCAAGAAAAACACATGGGTTCAAGAGCCATTGTGATTATCTGTAAAGACACAAATGTTGTTAAGACCCGCTTTGGAGTTGATGAAGATAGGATTGGTATTTGTTACACTAGAACGGGAAGAAATTTTTTTACAGATACTCAAATAGAATCTCAATTTTTTAATAAAGTTCACAAGGCCGTTGAAAAAGCTGATCTATGGGCAAAATTGAATACGGATTGGATCTGTTTGGATTGTGAATTAATGCCTTGGTCGGCAAAAGCTCAGGAGTTAATCAAAGAACAATATGCTTCTGTTGGTGTGGCAGCACAATCGAGCTTATCGATGACTGTAGAACTACTAGAAAAGGCACTTAAAAAGAATCCTGATGTTGCAGACCTTTATTCAAAATTTACCTCCAAATTAGAAATGGTCAATGATTACATTCGATCATATGAAAGATATTGCTGGCCAATCGTGTCTATCGAAGACTATAAATTAGCTCCGTTTCATATTCTTGCAAGCGAAGGCAATGTGCATGTAGAAAAGGATCATGGCTGGCATATGGATGTGATCAGCCATCTAGTTGCAGCTGACAGTTCTCTTTTCAAGAAAACGCAATCCAAGATCGTTCATATCGAAGATACTCAAAGCTGTGAGAAGGCAGTGAACTGGTGGGTGCAACTCACCGAGCAACAAGGTGGTGAAGGTTTTGTGATTAAACCTTATGATTTTACTGTGGTTGGTCCGCATGGATTAATTCAGCCAGGCCTTAAATGTCGCGGACGTGAATATTTAAGGATTATTTATGGTCCCGAATATACAATTCAGGAGAATTTAGACCGCGTTAAAGTTAGAAATGTTGCAAAAAAACGTTCCTTAGCTCTTAGAGAGTATGCATTAGGAATTGAAGCATTAGAAAGATTTGTCAAACGAGAGCCTCTTTATAAATGCCACGAAGCTGTATTTGGTGTATTGGCCTTAGAAAGTGAGCCCATTGATCCAAGGTTGTGAATTCTAAGCGAGATTTTTTGAAACTTAAAATTTATTTTAAGAATAATCTTGAGATGCAATCAAGGTGACTTTAAAAGAGGCATTTGGTTTGAGAAAATCTTGGAAATCAGCATCCATAATTGCGGTTGCAGTTTTTTGGTTGCTCTTTTTTGGCATAATAAACACTGCAGACGAAATCCAGTTGCTGATCATCGGCTTTTTCTAGAGCTTCTAAAACGTGCTGTATTCGTTCATGGGGGGAAAACTCAGGATTAGCCTGCTAGGCTCCAACACAAACCATTATGCTATGCTAAGCCAAACCCTCTTTTCTCAAGTTCATTTTTTAATTGCTCTGGACTAATAAATTGAATGGAATCAATACCCAGGTTCTTAGCCGACTCTACGTTTTCCTGCCTATCATCAATAAAAAGCACGTTCGATGCTGGCTCTTGAAGCGTTTTTAACAGTATTTTAAAGGCTTTTGCATTCGGCTTTTTTACCCCAATTTCATAGGAGAGAAGAACGGGATTAAATAAATCGTAAAAGCCCAATTTTCGTATAACTTCAGCTTGATATTGAGTCACATCAGAAAGCATGCCAGTTTGATATCCCTCTTTTTGCAAAGCTTTTACAATTGCAATCGTCTCAGGTATTTCGGTAATGGATTTTTGAATGGTGTCATCCCATTGATCAAGCCAATTATTTGGTAATATTACTTTTTTTGAAAGAGCGTATTGTTCCCAATACTGTTTCTCTGAGCCTCCGCTAGATATGAAATTTTGCATTTCCCGCAAAGCCTTTGAAAGGTCCTCTTTATTGATAGCGAAAGAGTTCATCAAAAAATCTGACATTTGTGTTGTATTTGCTTGTGCAATCACTCCGCCGAAGTCAAAAACAACAACACGTATGCCTGTGCTTGGTTTGGCGTTTACGCTCTCCACAAATAGGCAAGAGATACAAAATAGAAAAGTCAGTATTTTATTAACCAAGTTGTTTCCTTATTTTAAATATTTAATTACTGAAATAAAACTAATGCATAAAGAGGATCATCTGCTCTTTCTTTTTTAGAGAGCTTAGACTTAAATGTTAAATTACCAAAAAGTACCAGTAGTGCGTCTTTTTTTCGTTTTAGTATTTGAGGATTTTCTATTAGTACCTGCCAAATATTTTTTGAAGCTTGATCAAAAGACGAAAGTTGTGACTTCCTTAAACCTCATCTAAAGAGTTAAGTTAGCAAGCAATCTTTTCTGCATCAATTTCTAGAAGGATTTTATTATTTTTAGAATCTGCTAAATTTTGATGGCTAATTTTTAAATATAGTCTCCGAAACTCTTTATCGGCGACTTTTAAATGGTTGAGGATGTATAAACGCAAGCAAACTTCAGTACTGGGGTTCATTCTTGATTTTTCATTTTCCCATTTTAAAACTGCCGCATGAGTAACACCAAATAAGCGTGCAAACTCTCGAGTTGACATTCTTAGATAATCGACAATGAATCGAAGTTCTGCCCCAATTAAAGGAGTTTGTTTTTTTGCTAACGTTTGTTTTTTTGCTAACGTATGAAGCACTACTTTTTGGAAGTGCTCTAAATTAGTATCTAAAACCCATTCACCAAAAACTTTCTTCATAGGTACATTGACAAGCCGAATGGGAAACCCTAAACCTTCCCATATGAATGTATCTTTTTGTTTCTCTTTCATAACCCCCCCTATAGCATTTCTACATGCATAACAGTAATAATGAGCATTCCATTTCCATCAAATGCGACTATAACCCGAACATCTCGTCTCTGATGGTCTTTCCTCGAATGGCATATTTCCAGGTATTATGCTCAGTGTCAAAACGAGTTTTCTTTTTTTCTTCATATCCTGTTTCTAGGACATGTAAACTCTCGGGTAAGCTAATCATGCGTTCAGTCTGCCTAACAAAAGCATGAGAGGTGACAAAATAATGCCTTTTCCTATGCATTCTTTAATTTTGATCAAAACATTCTTGAGCTTTTCAGGTCTTTTCTTCGCTATCACTACTCAGGCATCCTCTTATAAAAATTTTATGGTAACAAAGTTTTCAGTTTTTTTTACAAACAAAAATCATACTTTTATCACAGCAGCAATGCGAAGATTGCATCTCGTAGAGGTATAAGACTATTAGGTGTTGTTCTTTGTTGTTCAGTTTAGAGGAGTGAGGCATTCATGAAGGCGGTCGGCTCGATTCCAGCTTTGGGCAGCAATACGCTTTCAAGGATTTAACGCGAACCTTGGACACGTTTTTCGGAATCGAGGGATCATTTTGATCCATCGAAAAATCTTCCATGGCTCTAGGGATTCTCACCTGATTCGAGTCGCATTCCGTTTACGCTGCTCTTTGCTTAAGCGAGAATCGATTAGATAATATCAAATGGGATAGCAAAGCAGATGGCTCCGATCATCGCTAGAGATAGCCGAAACATCTGTTTCCCCCAGATTTGGTCATCATTGCGCTGAAATCCTTTGAGGCTTAACCACAGCCATGCCAAACCCATGCCAAGAGCTACCATCAGGTACACATATCCTGTATAATTAAAAACGGTAAGCATCATAGCGGCAAGAATAAAGCACAGAATATAAAGCACCATGTGGATTTTTGTGCGCAGCATCCCTTTTTTTATGGGCAATACGGGGATGCCGGCTGCGGCATAGTCTTCAAAATGCAGGATGGCTATCGCAAAAAAATGCGGCATTTGCCACAGCACAAGCATCACAAATAAAATGAGTGCTCCCACATCAAAATGATTGCTAACGGCGCAATAGCCTACCACAGGGGGCACAGCTCCGGCTATGCTTCCTATAGCCGTTCCATAGATGGTACGTGATTTCCAGAGACTATAGAGGAGGACATACACGCCAAAGCCAATGCCTGCGACAACGACGGTCACGGGGTTGGTATAATAATACAAAATCAGATTGCCGAGTATTTCCAAAATAATCGCGAAAAAGATCGCGCTGCGACTGGATATCAACCCTTGCACCAGAGCCCGATTTTTGGTGCGTGACATTTTTCTGTCTAGTTGGCGATCGATGAAATTATTAAAGACACAGGCTGAGGCCATAATAAATGCTAGACCTAGCAGAGTGGCTAAGAATAGTCTAAAATCGATGGCTCCTTTAGAGGCTAGCAAAAAGCCGGCTCCCACGGTGATGAGATTCCCCAAAATTATTCCTGGTTTAGTGATCAGATAATAATTAATCATGGGACATTCCCTCCATCATTTCAGACATCACGCGATCGTTTAAATCGTTCATAATCCATAAAGAGCCACCCACGATAATCATCAGTACCATGACCATGAAAAGAAAGACGAGCGTTTCCCAGCGCGGCTTAGGTTCTTGTCCCACATGTAAGAAAAAAAGTAGCTGCAAAATCGCTTGGGTGAGAGCTAAGCCGATAATTGTATAAACTAAAGCGGGGCCTGTGAGTGCTTGTGTGAAGACTAGCCCAAACGAAAGGGTTGTCAATAGCAAAGAAGTGATGAATCCGATCAGATAAGACTTCACTGTTCCATGCCATTCTTTTTGGATAGCCTTTAAGCTTAAGTGATCATGCATTTTAGATTACCCCCATCAAGTACACAAATGTAAAAATGAAAATCCATACCACATCCAAGAAATGCCAAAAGAGGCTAAATATGACGAGTCTTCTGAAGGTGTCGATTGTTATGCCCCAAAAAGACACTTGCATGGCAACGACGAGTATCCATAACAATCCAACGGAAACATGCAGGCCATGCGTGCCCACCAAAGCAAAGAAGGAGGATAAGAAGGCGCTTCTTGTCCAACTATTTCCTTCCTGTACGAGATGCGTAAATTCATGCAGTTCTAGGGCTATAAAGCTGGCTCCTAGTAAAAAAGTGACAGCTAGCCAGAACATGACGTGCTTTTTGGCATTGCGAACGGCTGCTAGCATGGCTAAGCCGCAGGTGACGCTGCTGAAAAGGAGAATCATGGTTTCAAGAAACGCTGTTGATAAGCTAAAAAGTTCGCGCGAAGAGGGACCGCCGAAGGTGTTATTATGGAGTACTGCATAGGTTGCGAAAAAGGCCGCAAACAATACACAGTCGGTCATCAGATACATCCAAAACCCTAGAACGGTTGTAAAAAATGTATCTTGGTTAGGATCTGGCAGGCTAGTATCAGCATGCGGATCGGGGGTGTGGTGAATCGTATAATCGGTCATGCAGTTACAGATCTCCTTGAGTAGGCTTCTTCAATCTCTTTCACTTGGGCTGCTGTGATGACTTCATGTTCAGCGGGGCTGGAAAGACGGATAATGATGCAGGTGATAATGGCGATCAAGCTAACTAAGGCTAACCAAAAGATATGCCATGTCATGGCAAAGCCAAAAATTAAGCTGAGAATGCCGATGAAGAGACCCATAGGGGTATTTTTGGGTAGCAGAATATCTTCGTAATTTTTGTGAGGTTTTGGGGCGTGTCCTCTTTTGACGGCCCACAGGGGATCGATCTGGTCGACGGTGGGAATAATCGCGAAATTATAGATAGGCGGAGGGGAGGGGATAGACCATTCCAGGGTGCGTGCATTCCAGGGGTCGCCAGTTAGGTCTATATTTTTTTTGCGATTCTTGATGCTCATAATAAGGCCGTAGATCTGGATAACTGCTCCCAGCAAGATGATGATTGCACCTGCGGCCACGGTTAGAAATAGAGGATGCCAGTTAGTGGCTGCTTCATAATGGTCTAAACGTCTTGTCGCTCCCATGAAACCGAGCATGTAGAGAGGCATAAAAGCAAGCAGGAAGCCGATAAACCAACACCAGAATGCATATTGGTTCAATCTCTCGCTCAGGAAAAATCCGGTGACTTTAGGAAACCAGTAGGTAAACCCGCAAAAAACGCCGAAGAGGAAGCCGCCGATCACCATCCCATGGAAGTGTGCAATTAGGAACAAGCTGTTATGCACCTGAAAGTCGACAGGTGGAGCTGAGAGCAAGATTCCCGTCATTCCGCCTATTGTAAAATTAAGCACAAAAGCGAAGAACCACAACATGGGGGAGTCAAAATGCACTCGTCCGCGATATTTTGTGAAGAGCCAGTTAAATATTTTAACGCCTGTCGGAATCGCAATCAGCATCGTCATAATTCCAAAAAAGGCATTGACATTGGCGCTGGCCCCCATGGTGAAGAAATGATGCAGCCACACGATGAATGAGAGAAATGTAATGAGGATCAGCGCCCACACCATCGAGACATAACCAAATAAGCGTTTTTCTGAGAAAGTAGGAACGACTTCAGAGAAGATGCCGAAGGCAGGCAGGATGAGAATGTACACTTCAGGATGTCCCCAAGCCCAGACAAGGTTGACATACATCATCAGATTGCCACCCCCGCTGACAGTGAAAAAATGCATGCCCAGGTAGCGGTCTAAAGTCAACATGCATAGCGTAGCTGTGAGAATTGGAAATGCAAAAATGACGAGCACCATAGCGCACAGGACACTCCAGGTAAAAATAGGCATTGTCATCAATGTCATCCCAGGACAGCGCATTTTAAGAATTGTGACCAGGAAATTAATTCCCGAAAGAGTGGTTCCTATCCCTGCAATTTGCACAATCCATATCCAGTAATCCACGCCTTCACCGGGGCTATACTCTAAGCCTGAAAGAGGCGGATAAGCTAACCAGCCTGTGGCGGAAAATCTTCCAATAGCTAACGACACGAGACCTAAAGTAGCTGCAGAGGCAAAAAGCCAGAATCCCAGGGCATTTAAAAAAGGGTAGGCTACGTCTCTGGCCCCAATTTGTAAAGGGATGATGAGATTCATAAAACCGAAGACCATTCCCATGCCCACGAAAAAAATCATGGTTGTGCCATGGGCGGAGAAGACTTCCTGAAAATGGCCTGGAGAAATAAAGCCGTGTGCATCCCCAACCGATAAGGCTTGCTGCAAACGCATCATTAAAGCATCCGCAAATCCTTTGCAGAACATCAGGAGCGACACGATGATGTACATGATGCCTATTTTTTTAGGATCTACCGTCGTGAGCCACTCGTGCCAGAGCCATTTCCAGCGTTTAAGGTAAAAAATGAGGCCAATAATGGCAATGCCGCTTAATACCATCGAAATGACGGCACCGTTTTGGCTGGGCTCATGCTTAAAGGCATCTAAAGTTAATCGACCAAACATATTCGGCTCATTCCTGGTGGGGGTGCATGTATTTCATAAGGATATGTGTGAAGAGATTTTGCTCTTTTAATTGGTAAATCTCCGGGGCATTATTCTGGCTAGGAGCGGCTAACTGATCGTATGTCACTAAGTTGAGCAGATTAGGAGATTGCTTAGCGGCATCGACCCATTGCCGATACTCTTCTTCAGTTGTGGCTTTGGTGATAAAATGCATGCCTGCAAATCCTTCTCCACTTAGATTTGCCGAAGACCCCCTAAATTCGCCAATTTCATTAGCTATCAAATTCAATTCCGTCTTCATACTGGGCATGGCATAGATCTGACCGCCAAGTTGGGGAATCCAAAGTGAATTCATCGGAGCATCAGCAGTAATTTCGAAGCGAATAGGAACTTGCTGAGGGATCTGAATAAAGTTGAGGGAGGCAATTTGTTCTTCAGGATAAATGAAAAGCCATTTCCATTGCAGCGCCACGGCTTGAACCGTAATCGGTTTTTTGTCGGATGCGAGCGATTTAAAAGGATCCAATTCATGCGTTTTGACCCACGTTAAGACAGCAATAATCAGAGTTAAAACGCATGGCACACCCCACCAAATATATTCAGCCACAACATTGTCAACCAGATCTGGGTCGTATTTCCCTTTAGGATTGCTGGCTCGATATTTCCATGAAAAGATGAAAGTCAGAATATACACAGGGATGACAACTAGCAGCATCAAGAGTTGAATAATCAAGAGCAAATTGAGTTCTTTAATTCCAATGATTCCTTTCGGAAATAGAATAGCGATGTAATCGCGGAATTTGAGGATCGTTAAGGGCTGCATAATCAAAAAAAGCAACAGAATGCTCCCTGATAAGATCAGCATCAAGCGGACAAATTTTTTCCCCAGTCGCATAGTTCCCCAAACCCTTTCAAGCCATTCATAGATGAGCCATCATGTGTTAAAAATAAAATATTATTTACCTTTTATGAGAGAATTTAGTCAAGATTTACTTTTATGCAAACTTGTAGTAATATTTAAGGCCAAAAGAAACACAGAATACAAAGACGCGAAGCAAGATGTGCGAGAGAAGATGATACTGTGCTTGATGAAACAGTTGTTGGCTACAGAGGCTTGAAGAGAATGGTTAAACGCAAAGAACGCAAAGTCGCCAAGACGCAAAGAGGGTGCACAGACTAATTAAGGTGCAACTTATGTTTACACGTGCTTGTAAAGGTGCAAGATGGAAAATGAACTTTCACACATCATCATCGGCGCTGCAATTGAGGTTCATCGAACTTTAGGAGGACCTGGGTTGCTCGAAAGCGTGTATGAAGCTGCATTGTGTCATGAATTGATATTAAAAAAATTGCAAATTCAAAGACAAATGCCTGTTCAAGTCATTTATAAGGGAGCGATCATTAAAGATCCTTTGTATGTAGATATCCTAGCGAACCAAAAAGTCATTATTGAAGTTAAAGCAACTGAGAAGAATCATCCACTTTATGAAGCTCAGGTACTTACTTATTTAAGACTAACTGGTATAAAACTCGGACTTCTTATTAATTTTGGCTATAGCCAAGTAAAAGATGGAATTACCCGTGTTGTCAATAAGTTGTAGGAACTAATATAATGCTTTCCTCTTTGCGCCTTGGCGACTTTGCGTTCTTTGCGTTTAATAATTTTTAGGAAAGATGGGTAGACAAATATTGTTAGTATTCTAGCGTTTTTGTCTTTGCCTCTTAGCGTTTTAGGAAAGATGCGTTTAATTTTTAAAGGCTTGACACACATGCAAGAAGAGAAAGATTTTGTATTACCCGCGATTGCGGATGGTGAAGATAAAAGTTCCATTTTAGGCAATCGTATCAGAAAAAACTATCGGCACATTCGCAAATGGGCTAAACGCACTAAAACGAATTGTTTTCGGATTTATGACCGCACAATTTCCCAATATCCGCTTGCGATTGATTTCTACGACAATCGCTTTTGCGTGCAGTACTTTGCCCCGGGGCGAGACGAGGAAGAGCCTTCGGCTGCTTTGTTTGAAGAGACGAATCGCGTCTTGTGCATGATATTTGGCGTTGATCCAGAGGCGATCATTTGGAAGACACGCATGAAATCTAAAAAGACGCGTCAATATGAAAAAATTGATGATGCCCAAGAGTTTTTTAATGTGCTTGAGTATGGCGTAAAGTTTAAAATCAATCTGATAGATTATCTAGATACGGGGTTATTTTTAGATCATCGAGAAACTCGGCAAGTTATTGCTTCTATGTCTCAAGGCAAGCGTGTGCTGAATCTGTTTGCTTATACGTGTTCATTTAGTGTGCATGCGGCTGTCGCCGGGGCTGCCCTTACCAAAAGCGTGGATATGTCCAATACTTATACTGACTGGGGCAGAGATAACTTTCTCATCAATGGGCTTCCTTTAAAAAATCATCAGATTGTGCGAGCGGATTGCTTAAAATTTCTAGAAGAAGAGGTTCATACTGGGAATAAGTACGATTTGATTATTATCGATCCTCCCACGATCTCGCGATCTAAAAAAATGGATCAACTTTTCGATATTCAGCAAGACTATATTTTTCTTATCAACAAAGCCTTAAAGCTTTTGGCGGCAGGGGGGATTATATTCTTCAGCACGAATTCGCGTAAATTTACCTTAGATGAAACTTTGTTTAAAACATGCTCGATCGTTGAAGTTTCACATAAAACTCTTCCGATTGATTTCAGCGATGCCAGAATTCACCGTTGTTGGAAGATCTCTAATCGCTAATCTTTATTCAGGCGTTTGCGAAGAGCGTTAAAATATTCAATCCGCTTTCTCATTTCTCTTTCGAAGCCTCTTTCCACAGGTTCGTAGAATGTCTGTCGATCCATTTCTTCAGGAAAATAATTTTGGCCGGAAAATCCCGCAGGGGTATCGTGATCATACTGATAGCCTTCACTGTACCCCATGTCTTTCATTAGGCGTGTCGGGGCATTCAAAATGGTGGCGGGAGGATTGAGATGTGAGGTTTCAGCAGCGGCGTGAGTGGCATATTTGAATGCCATGTAAGTGGCATTGCTCTTTGGCGCTAGGGCTAAATAAATCACGATCTGAGCCAGGGCTAATTCCCCTTCGGGTGAGCCCAGCATCTGATAAGCGTCTCTCGCTGCAATTGTGAGAAGTAAAGCTTGGGGATCAGCTTGTCCCACATCCTCAGAAGCTATGCGAATTAAACGGCGCGCCAGGTATAAAGGGTCTTCGCCCCCGTTCAGCATACGGGAGAACCAATAGAGTGCCGCATCTGGGTCTGATCCTCTGATGGCTTTATGCAAAGCTGAAATTAAATTGTAATGCTGGTCTGCAGCTCTATCGTAAACGGGCGAACGTGCTTGCAGCACCTCTTGCAGTTGAGCGGTAGTAATGGGAGCTGGGCTGTCCAGATTTTCGGTGTTTTCCAAGAGATTATAGAGGTAGCGTCCATCGCCTTGTGCGAGTTGGATCAGATAATGTCTGGCGGCGTCTTCTAAATTCAACTTTTTCACGCGCAATTCATAGCGCTGCAGCAGTTGTTCAAGTGCGGCTTCGTCGAGGGGATTGAGCTTTAAAACGCGGACACGTGATAAAAGGGCGTCGTTTAAATAAAACGAAGGGTTTTCGACAGTGGCGCCAATTAAGATCAACGTGCCTTTTTCTAAAAAAGGTAAAAAGGCATCTTGCTGGGCTTTATTGAAGCGATGAATTTCATCGACGAATAGCAGCAGCTGGTTGAATAGCGGGGAGTCTTCTGCTTCTTTAATGATTTTCTTGAGATCGGCAACCCCGCTAAAGATGGCGCTTAAAGATTGAAAGCGCAGATTAAAAGCTTGCGCGTATAGGCGTGCAATGGAAGTTTTGCCTGAACCGGCTGGTCCCCACAAAATAATGGAAAGGGGTTTTCCTTTTTTAATGATGCGCGTAATAAAGCCTGTTTGCCCCAAAAGATGGGGCTGCCCCACAATGGCATCAAAGGAACTGGGGCGCAGGCGTTCGGCTAGTGGAGGTTGCATCCTATACTAATAAGGTAGTGATTCAAGAATATCTTTCCAGCTGCGCTCTTCAGACCTTGAAGATGGCGGAGCCGCTTGAAGGATTTCGCGCAAACTTTTTCCATTTTGAAGATTCAGTTGCGGCGGATGTGCTTTTAAATAGGCTTTAATTTGTTCGATTCTAAGGTCAGGATCTGGGTGCGTTTGGAAAAAGCTAGGGCCATGACCTTCACCTCCGCCAGCGGCTTTCAAAATCTCCATGACTTTAATCATTTCATAGGGATTATACCCAGCTTGAGACATTAACTTCAATCCCCAAACATCCGCCTCAGATTCATCGCCACGGCTGTAGCGGAGCTGGATCATCTGATTCACCATCCCTGCGATCATCGCAGCGCTATTGTTTGTGCCATACCCTTCAGGATCACTTGCGGCGGCGCCGACGGCTACAATAAAAAATTGTCCTAATTGACTTTTTGACATCTGTTGAGCTGTGTGCCGTTCGATGACATGTCCCATTTCATGCCCAAGCACACCAGCTAATTGGGCTTCATTTTGCAGTTGGTTTAAAAGACCGAGGGTAATAAAAACTTGTCCACCAGGCAAGGCAAAAGCGTTGACCGTATCTTTGTCCGCTAAAACATGGAAGGCAAATTTCCAGGGACTTTTTTTGGCGATGGTTGTATTGACTAGCAAAGTCCCCATTTTTTGAACTTCCTGAACACGCGGATCCGATGCAGGGAGTTCACCCCCCATTTCACGGGACATTTGCGGGGCAGACTCTAAACCTAAGCGGATTTCTTGATCAGGCGAAAAAGCCACATGTTGTTTTTCACCCGTTACAGGGTTTTCTTGTGTTTGGCTCATGTACATAAACAAACCGAACAATAGGATCAAAGCGGGCACAATCAAACGGCTTAGAAAGCTTCTAGGCTGTGAAGGGGTGTTTGGATCGTAAGACATTTTTTCTCCTAAATTGTGTGGATCATTGATGATCAGAAATGATTTTAATAAAATCCCCGCTGCCTTCCTCAGAAAAAACTTCAATATCCATTTTTGATACCGCACCCTCTTCATTTAGCAGAAACGAGACTTTGGATGGAGGTTCTTCCAGGTTAGGCCATTTTAAGCTGAAGATGTCCCGATCCCAATGTGTCAATGGGATGTTATGTTCAACTTTGCTTGGGATGACAAGCAATAAATTTTTCTGGTCTTCTTTGATGAAGACGTTGCCATAAATAGGATTTGAGTAAGTTCCTGTATAGTGAGAAAGGGGCATGGCAGGAAAAGGGGCTGCAGGTGCAGAAACGATTTTCTTCGTTTTCTGAGCCTCCGCAAGAAATTGCTGACTCCAATTTTTAGAGTTTCTGCCATAGTATAGGTCAAAAAATTGCAAAGCTAGGGCGAGCGAGAGGCGGGTGTTGCGCACATTTGATAATACGACAATGCCGAGTTTTTCTTCGGGAATAAATGCGGCAACGTCATAGATTCCGAGAGTGGCACCATCGTGCCAAATAATAGGATAGGGGGAATGCGCCATATGCACCCATCCAAGAGCATAGTACATGGGGTGGTCTTCCAATTCCATGGCATAGATTTTAGGTTGCGTCATCAGCTTCATATTGGCGGCACTGATTAACTGCTTTTGTTCGGCCACTCCACGATTGGCTTGAAATTTTAGCCATTTAGCCATGTCGATCGCATTCGAATTGATTCCTCCTGCAGCTCCTAAAAGATAATTCCAATTGTTGGAAGGAAAATCATCTTTTAGTTGTCTGGTAGAACCATCATCTAGACGCATGAGCCATTCGACGCGATTTTTGGCGTTGAGATAATCTTCCAGGCCAGCAGACGAGTTTTTCATTCCAAGCGGCTTAAAAATTTCCCGTTTCAACAATTGAGGAAAGGTCGCCTGCATCTTCATTTCAAGGATTTTTGCTGCGACATTGAAGAAGATATTTTGATAAGCATACTCAGCACGAAAGCTAGAGATTGGCTTTAGATATTTCAAATGCTCGATCATTGCATCCGAAGAATAGCCTAGGAAAGCTTGTTTATCTCCTGCATAGGGGGGTAATCCACTGCGCTGGGAAAGCAAATCGACAATTTGAAAAGCGGAAGTCGCCCATGGATCATAAAGATGAAAGCTTGGCAAATGATCGATGACGCGATCATTCCATTTTAAAAGTTTGCGGTCTTCTGCTATTGCCACTAATGCTGCAGTAAAGGCTTTACTTAATGACCCGATTTGAAACAGCGTGGTTTCATCTACCGGACGCGTATCAGTCAATCCTCTTTGCCCATACCCTTTTGCCAGAATGATGTCATCTCCCTTGATAATGGCGATGGCCATTCCGGGAACTTTCCAGGCAAGGCGCTCTTCTTCGGCCAATTTTTCAAAATTTTTAATGGTTTGAGATAGTTGCTCTTCTAATCCGTATAAATTGAATAGAGTGATGTTAGAAATAAGCAAAATAAAAGCAAACTGATAGAGGATAGTCATATTTTTTACTCTTTCCAAATCAAATGGTGTATAAATATCCCTATCAGAAAAATATTTTTTTACTCAATCATTTAAAAAATTGACTGACATCGATTTTGTCACTAACAACCATGGTATGAGGGAGATATCGATCGTATAAATAATGATAAGTAAATGACGAGATAAGTGGTTGATAGCCATATAGGGGATCTTCCACATCATGGAGCACAAAAATATCTGTTTGATCTCGCAGGCGCTTAATATCTTCAATGCGTCTTTCCGCTGGAGCTCCATCGACAAAGACAACGCTCCAACGTTTACCTGGTCCTTGAAACTCTAATGAAGCGTAATCGTCTGGAGCAATGTATTTAAACTGATGCCAAGGTTTTGACAGATCCAGAAAAAAATTTAACCAGACTTGATAAGTATCCACAGAGAGAATAAAGCGTTCATTTTTAGAGCAAAGAGCGTGGAGAAGAGGTGTACTATAATCTCCAGTGCCGACCTCTAGAATCGGCCCTTTCGTATGGGCCAAAACCGTAGCGAGAGGAAAGATATGCGTGCCATACCCAGAAGCTCCAAGCTGTCTGTTCTGGATTTTTTGCGCTTCCGGAGGAACTTTCCAATTCGATTGATAGCGGGTGATGATTCTCTGATTTTCTTTCTGACGCTCTTGCACCTTTTGCTCATCTATTTTAGAGAGCTTTAGCCCAGTGGGATTCTGGTAATAGATTCCACTGTAACCCGGATCTTTTTTATAGACGGCCCCCATGCTAGCCGCGCGGCACCACAGCTCCCAGTCGCCGCTATATTTATAATTTTCGTCAAACCACCCGTACTTAGTGTGCATGTTTTTACGCCATACCGGTTGCGGGCCTGGAAGACATAGATTCATCCGCTCTGGTAAGTATTCCGGCACGGAAATAGCGTAGCCGTGATGATTTTCCCAAACTTCATTTGGCACTAAAGAAAGAATATAATCTTGGTAGATTAAATCTATTGCTGGATGATTTTGCAGTGTCTGCACTTCTCTTTCTAAGGCAGCTGGATTGCGTCGGTTATCCAGCGTGGCAATCGCGATAAGATCTGCAGAAGCCTGTTTGATAGCAAAATTATAAACGGCAAAGAGGCCTGGATCACTTTTGAGACGTAAATATTTGATATTCGGATATTTAGCGGCATACTTCATAATAATCGGCTCTTCATTGCCAGGAGAGTTGGCATTCACCAGAATCAACTCTGCTTGGGGGAAGATGCTCTGTCTGATGGTATCCTCTAGAAAGGCTTCGATAAAGTCATCTCCATTAAAGACAGAAGTAATTATCGAAACTTTATAAGGCTGAGCGTGGAGGTTGGGAAGGGAAAAGCTAAAAAAAAACAACCACAGAATGCACAAACATTTTTTCATAGGAGTCCTCAAATTTAATTTCGATAAGGGAAACATTTTAGATAATTAATAGTCAAGTATTTATTTAAATTCGTCTTTTACATAAAGCGCTAAAGATTGTTTAAAAAGACAATTTAAACCATGGGCAAAATTCTAGATATAATGCCTGAAGGTTCTTATTATAAATTAGTTAAGGCTTTGTAAGCAAAGATGAGGGATGTTTTTTATTGATAGTAAATCTTATTTATAATAAGAATAGAAGGATGTGAATATTATAATATGTTTTTAATAATAAGTAGTTGGGGGTAATATGAAAATTAATAAAATAATTACGGTATTATTAGTCTCTGGTATGTGCTCCTCAGCCATTGCTTATGAGAATTCGACCTACGAAAAAGAGAGTCCCTATAAAGATCATAAAGAAGCTGCTGTTTCCTCAGCAGTGGGAACTCCTTGGAATGCAAAAAGACACAAACAGTTGATTAAAAGCGCTACGGATGCCAGCACTTTGTTGGAGGACGCACCGGATCTCTCCTATCCTTTTACAGAGGAAAGCTTGAAAGAAATCTATGGGGATAAAGCGACAATTCCTTTCTTTGCTTATAGCAGTCTGATCGATAAGGAATCGCCTGCAGCTAAAGCCATTACGCCTACCGCTTTAGCAACGCTGACACCAGCCGTCGCTTTTGGCGTGCAGCGGACATTTAATCGGAAGATGCCAGTCAGCGCCGCTGAAAATTGGGGCGCTTTAAGAAGACCAAATGATGTAGCCATTTTAAATGCCTTTGAAAAAGAGGATGCGGTAGCGAATGGTGTGGTTTTACAATTGCCTATGGCAGATTTAATGATCCTCGCTAAACGAGAAGTTGGTTATGATCTTGTGCCAGTCTTAGCAATGCGTTGGAATGATGCCATTGATAGCAATAAAACCCCGGAATTATTTGTGGCCTATACATTCATTGCACCTGATTTTGAAGGCTCTGGAGAGCAGTTCACAAGCGATCAGATTAATCCAATTCCGGGCTATGTCACCTTTTTACAAAAAGGTCTGAAACCATTTGGAGAAGATTTTGAGGCAATGTGGTGGGCAACAACATTCATGGGAGACAAAGAAACACCTCTCTCGGAAGTGATTTACTCTGATATAGATTTAGGGGAAACACCTGCCGCACAGAACTCTAAATAAAACTTGCCTAAGGGGCGCTCTCTCAGGAGGGCGCCTTTTTTTGGCTCAAAGAGAATGTCTCTCTTCAGATGACTACTTTTAGAATCAGTAGGGAACCAAGCAGCATCGTAATGATACCCACAACAAGCTTGAAATTCTTCTCAGGAAATTTACTAACCATAAAAGCGGATAATGGCACCGAGGCTAAAGCTCCAAGGGTCAGAGGAACCAAGAGAGGGGAGCGAATAGGTTCGCCTATATATGTGAATAAAATGACTGAGAGAAGACAAGTAAATGCCTCGGCAAAAGCCGTAATCCCAACAGCTGATTTCCCTTGAATTCCACTTAAGATTTGGCCGCTTGTTACCAGGGGACCGTAGCCTCCTCCGCTAATGGATTTATTGAAGGCAGCGATAATGGCGACGCAAAACATCTTCCAGTTTTTATATTCAATCTTGACGTTTGTCAAAAGAACCACAGAGAGGCCGGAAAGGATCACAATGCATCCAATCAGAAAAATCACAAAATTTGAGGCTAATGTTTCTGCGATATGCACTCCAATGGTCAGTCCGATGACACTGGAAATCCCTAGCAATAAGGCGCGTTTCATTTGGATGCCTCGTAGGCTTAAATCTACGTTCTCAATTTGATCGTGAAAATAGGCACAGGCAAAACCGGTGAAAAGTTCACTTAAAAGCAGCGTGGGCACAATCTCCATGGGCTGGTATCCGGCCAATAGCAAGGTGGATGTTAGAATTGTGCCATAGCCCATTCCTAAACTACTGTCTATCAATTCACAAAAAAAAGAAACGGCGGCCAAAATAAAAAAGCTGCGATTGAATTCAAAAGGCAGAAGGAAGTAACTGCCCGCTAGAATAACAATCAAGATCAGCAGCCAAATCGTGCTTTTGTGCAGGAAGTTCATGTAAATACTTTAGATAGTGGATTCGTAAAGAATCGATATTTAATACATTTGGCCGGATTTTGCAAGGCGAGAAGACACTTTGACTTAAAATTATTCACTTTCAAAAAAATATTGACATTTCTAGGTGGACCTTGAAATGTGAAAAAATGACCGCGAAATATCTCTAATCGACAGGAAAGGAAAATGGAAATGAAAAAGAGTCTCATGATTTTTTGGGTGTGCTTAATCGCTTTCTCTAGCTCTTTATGGGCGCAATCTGTGGTAGGTTTTTGGAAAACTGTCGATGAAAAGACTGGCAAAGTACAAAGTATCGTGGCTATCTATGAGTATCAGAATCAATGTTTTGGCAGAATTATTGCGACTTATGGAAGTGATGGCGATTTCTCGGATTCCATCGAAAATCCCAAAACGCGTGCTCCAGGAGTGGAAGGAGAACCCTTTTATTCCGGAATGGACATTATTTGGAATCTCAAGAAAAAAGGGGATAAATATACTAAAGGCAACATATTAGATCCAGATCAGGGGAGAGTCTACAGCGCTGAGATGTGGCTCCATGACGGCAATCTCGTTGTGCGCGGTCAATTGCTTTTTTTCGGCAGAAATCAAACCTGGCTGCCCGCCTCCGATATCGATTTCCCGCAAGGTTTTCGCAAACCGGATTTGGCACAACTGGTCCCGCAAATTCCAAAAGTTAAAAGTCGAAAAGCGATGAGGAGTTAAATAATTCTAATTGCTAATAATTTGAAATTTTTGAGAGCATACCGTTGAGATAAATCTCAATATATTTTAACTAAGGATGTTAAATATGAAATATTTGTATGAATTTATTGGAACCTTTTTTTTAGTTTTAACAGTCGGATTAGTGGCTCTCAACCCAGCTGCAGGAATCATGGCTCCGCTAGCTATAGGTTCCATTTTAGCTGTGATGGTGTATGCAGGTGGTCATGTTTCTGGTGGTCACTTTAATCCTGCCGTTTCTCTGGCCGTATTTTTGCGTGGAAGATTAACGGGTCAGGATCTGTGGATCTACTGGGTTGCCCAGTTTTTGGCAGGCCTAGCTGCAGCCTATGTAACAGTTGGTCTTAAAGGCGGGTTCTCCCCAGAGGTGTTTTATTTCGATGTGCTTAAAGCCCTCATTGCCGAATTTTTATTTACGTTTGCACTCTGCTTTGTCGTTCTCAATGTGGCGACTTCCAAAGCGACCCATGGCAATTCATTCTATGGATTTGCTATTGGTTTTACAGTCTTAGCAGGCGCTTATGCAGTGGGAGCTATTTCCGGCGGAGCCTTCAATCCAGCTGTAGCGCTTGGACTCTCATTGCTAAAATTCAGTGCATGGTCAAATTTATGGGTTTTTTTAGTCGCTAACTTTTTAGGTGCAGCTGTAGCAGCTTACGTCTTTAGAGCGGCTCACCCAAGCGAATTATAAAATAATTCAGGGGGCTAAATTGCACACAGCAGACACTTATTAAAGCAAGTGTCTGCTGTATTATGATTGCTTATTCGGGCCTGCGCGCTCCTTTAAGGATCACGCGAAAGATATATGGAGAGGCAGAAGAATCGGCTGGCGTACTTGTGCTAGGTGAAGTACTGCGAATGCCACCCACAATATATCCAACGAGCATCGATTTATGTCCCATTTGATCTAGTTTCAAAACGCCATTTCGATAGCAAGGAAGATCGGTTGTAGGGATGAATTGAGCCCCAGCGCCGAACAAAAAGGGATTTCCTGGATTCACATCTGTAGATAGAATGGAAGGAAACTCTCCTTTCATTAAGTATTGCTTAAACTTCCCATCCCTGTCCAAACTGATTGTGGTAAGCTGATTGATAAAAGATAGCTGTGGATTTGTTTCAAACACATTATTTTTAAAAAATCCGTAGCTAATCCCCCCAAAAAGAGAAATATACATATTTTTTCGATGCTTTGAATACACTTGCAAAGTGGGACAGGTATATTGATTCATGGCCTGTTTAAAAGTCTCTGCCCTTTCCGGATCTTCCATAGTCGACTTACCGTCAATATCAATGACAAGGGGCACAGTCCAGACACCGCCGGTTGGCGTAAAGACACCCCCTAAAGCTAAGTAAGCAGGAATCGGTAAATCAAAGACGTGATGGATGATAGGTACTATATTTAAATCGCGGCGGTGTAGATCAGGATTAGGGACTTTTGGAATAGACTTATGCACATACGCTGACAGTTTTCTCCCTGAGTCTCTAATATCAAAACGGCGCACTTGCTCGCTATAGCTGTCATTGTTTTGACCCAACATCAAAAGGGTGTCATTTTTTTTGGTGCGGTTCATATAACCGCCGGTGATCTGAAAAATTGATTTAAAGGTTTGACGGATATATCGAGAAGCCTTTTCGCCGGGAAAGGGGGTGGCAACCCAACGCATTAGGCGCGGAATGTTAATGGCTGTTAGACTATCTTTGGTGCTAAATAAACCTGTTGCCGAATCGACTCCATAGCCGCCAGCGATATACAGTGTTTTTTTATGCTGATAAAACTGCGCACTGGCAACAGACAAACTATCGATTTGTTGAGGAGTTAATCCGGAAGCTGGGTCGGCTAAAGATCTAGAGTACACTGTGCGTTGCTCTGGGTCAATGACATAAACCGTGCGATTTTGGCTGGCAGCCGAAAAGTTATTTGGTTCGGCAAAATCGTTTAAACCGTCTGTACGGCCAGCTAAAAGCAGCCATTTTCCCTCGTATGTGGCAGAAACAAACGAATGCAAGCCTGTGGGGAGGGAGAAACTTTCAAGTTCAACAGAAAGCCGAAATGGCAACTGATCTCCTGGCAGAACCGGGGATACAGTTGGTGTTTGGTTATCGCCTAGAAGCTGTCCACAGCTGGTTGCGATAATCATAAAAAGATAATAACTGAAGGTTTTCAAGCGCTTTTGCATAGTACATCCCATGGCTAGTTGATTTGAATCGGTAAGAAATAGTGAAAATTTTTTCAAGTTAAAGAAAGAATCTTACTTATGAGAAATTTCGTCAACTTTTACATAGATTTGAATCATGCGTATTTAAAAAAAGGGAGTAGCATTCTCCCTTTAGATTTAGTGAATGGGCTTGGGTGAACCAAACGGAAATCCCTTAAAAACAATTTGCGGTGGGATTGCTCTTCTATTTTCTTCACAAGTTAAGGGCGTGGAACTAAGCGGAAATCCAGTAAAAGCAGGCACCTCAGAAGTTGAGCGAGTAGTCTGAGACAGAAAATTTTCTAAAAGAAAATCCGGTGAATTAACGCTGGAATCTCCTGCGGGTCCTACAGTCACTTTACCCGGAGGAATTGTCTGGGATGCTACAGAAGCTGGAGACGATTTTGCAGATAAGAGCGCTGGTATTGTTCCATGAGATTTTGGAGTTGTCGTATAGCATGGGTTCATGCGAGTCCTTTTGTTAGTTTTAGTTTTAATATAAAAAAATTCTCAAATGATTTTTTGCGATAAAAGAAAAAAGGGGGAGAAGGACTCCCCCCTGACATAAGACTACATAAGGTTACTTTGCAAAACTAAGGATTAAAGACATCTCTTCATTATTGAAAAGATCTAGCGCTACTAGAGCCTCATGTGTTGCTGTTTGATTTTGAGAAGATTTGTAGTAAGCTACAGCCGCACCTAAAATATACTTTTTAAAGGTATTTTTTGTGCCAGAATCTCTTTCTTTAATTTTATAATCAATGCATAGAAATTCAAACATTTCGATTGCTTTACTTCTGATCTCTTCTTGCTTTGACTCAAAAGCCATGATTAGGTGGCATAGGGCTGCCTTAGCCGTTTTTGAAGTTGTCGAATACTTATTGTCTGGAATGTACACACATTTTTGTAGGTATTGCTCTAGCCCAGGAAAGTTTTTGGAAATTCTGGTTTCAAAATTTTTGGTAGACATTAAGCAATAGGCGGCTGCCTCCACCAACGCTACAGTTTGATTTCCATTAAAGTGGAGAAGTCTGTGCGTTTCTTCGTTAAGTCTGTTTGGAAGAGTTAACATAAAATCATTATGTTTAATTGCCTGGGTAACGAATGAATTTGTTTCAACTGTTACCAGACTTAAGAACGATCTATTCTTTCCTTTAAGCACGGAGGAAAGCTTTAATAAACTTTCTACATTGTCAACTTTTTCTACAATAGCCGCTAACCACTCTTTATTTTCGCAGCGTCTAGCCAATTTAATGGCTTCGGCAAAATTGTCAGTATTTATGAATTCCCTGAACTGTTGAGGAAGCTCGCTTCCGATAATTTCCGTGCCGTTACCGAAAATGTGGTGAAGTTCTGGGAAGCTGCTTGAAACATGTTCGTTACCTAAAATGAGGTCGACACATTCAGAAATCCCCTCTTGTTGAGTTTGAAGGCCATGCAGCAACGTTCTGACGCATGTTTTTTGCAATCCTTCTGGAGTTTTTGCTAACATGGCCTCTAATTGAGGAACTAGTTTAAAGGTTGAAGACTTTGCACTAGAGAGATCTACCTTATGCTCTGTTTTAGCTAGGCCGATTAAAGCATGGGTTGCTATTCTCAGTTTTTTTGAAGGAGAAAGCGTTTGAGTTAGAAAATAAGGAACAAAATTTAGGTTGTTTTGGAAAAACTCATCTTCTTGCTCTTCTATATTAGGAAGCCATTTCTCAAGATCTTGAATAAAGCTATTAAGAGTGATGGTTGATTTAGGCATAACATGGATGAGTCGTTGTAACATTTCCATGAAGCTATCTAGATTTTCACTTTGAGGTAGTTCCAGGTTAAATGAAACCGTTCTTGAGCGCTCTTCAGTGGTTTCTTTAGCATTATAAGAAAAATTGTGCAATTTAACAAAGGGGAGAACTGGGAGCAGTTTTGCGAGGACATTCCATCGATCAAAATGATTTGCACCTAAGAATGTAAGCAAGCAAGAAGTTTCTCTTGCGTCCGATTCTTCTGTCAGATCTAACTGAGCAGCATATTGGCGGCAAGTCGTATGCCAGCTCATTTTGGAATATCCATAGGACGTGTCTAAATGAGTTGTGATATATATTTTTGAGCTTTCTGTCCCCATAGAGGAGAGGTGGCTTTCAAAAATTTTAAAAAAAGAAGGGGCTTCAGAACACATTAATGCAGATGATGCACTTGAGCCCAATAGTGAAAGTGAATTTTGCTGCGCATATTTGGCTTTTAAATAAGAGATCACATTGTGCACATTGATTTCGAAAAGTTGACCCAATTCTGGCAAGGTCGAAGGTGCTATGAGACGATGCGAAAAGTCAACATGCGATCCAATAGCTGCTGCTTGAGGTGAATATTGGGCTCTTTGCGCCAATAAACTCTTTGAAGATGTTGTTTCACTTAAGGCTTCAGAGGCTTGCTTTAAAATTGATTCAGAGAGAATCTTGCTATTTTCTACATAGGCTTGAAATTTTAAGGGTGAATTCCATCCGCCGCATGTCATTAATGCTTTACGATCAGTTTCCTCTAAAAGGTTAAAGATGGCATCTTGGTAGACCGCACGCGCTTCAAGGAATCCGATAAGCATTTGGATATTACTTTCTTCAATCAATTGCAAATGATAGGCGTGGCACTTCTGTTCGATCTTAAAGAAAAGGTCTATCAGGGCATTGCGTTCATTCATTTCCCCATTTTTATAGAGACTGATGATTTTAGCGGAAATTTCTTTCAGAGGGTGAAAAAGGGAACTTAGATCGAAATCTTCCTTAATGTTTTCTTTTTCTATAGATTGACCATGAAATTTTTCTAAATCATACAAAGTTTGACAAATAAATTGGGCGCATTCTTCATTAATTTCAGGAAATGTTGCTGGGAGAGGAAATAATGCTAATGCAGAAGAATCACCTAAAACTGTCCATCCAGTCATATGAACTGGACTAGTGACGGGGGCAGGGGCTAGTACAGAATTGGAGAAAATTGTTTGTGCTGTACTATCAGAATTTTGCGAGGGGATTACACTCACTGTTCCAGCCGGTATTGTCTGCATTGCAGCCGAAACTGGGGTTGGTGTAGCGAATGGTAAAGTGGAGGGTGTCGTTCCAGGAGTTACAATTATAGTGATATCTGGATTCATAATAGTCCTTTTGTTAGTCGTAATTTATTTTTAGCTCTATTTTTATGCTAAATTCCATATTTCAAGAAGTATTTTTTTAGAGCGCTCTCCAAATACCTTGAGAAGACACTCTAAACTTGTTGGCATGATATAGAAAATCGATGGCGCGTGCAATTGATTTCTGAAAGAACTTCAGAATTACCTGTGGCAAAGGTTAAATAATAAGCACTTGGTGAGAAGACATTCACAGCTTGAATTTTTGATTATAACTCTTTGGAATTCAGCGTGATTTTTTTTGATGTAATCGATGATTTGCATAAGCTTTGAAAAGGCAGGACTATAGGGTCCTGCCTTAATTTTGAAAGAAACATGAAACTATCTGTGTGCAGCTTCTAAGAAGCTTTTTTAGGGACTTTTGCCCCTTTTTTTCTGGCTTCAGATAAACCAATAGCAATCGCTTGTTTTCTGTCGGTCACTTTTTGGTGACTTTTCCCAGATTCAAGCTTGCCTTCTTTCATTTTATGCATCGCACTTTCAACAGACTTCTGGGCTTTTGGATCATATTTGGTCATGACCTTCTCCTTTAAAATGATTATTAAAGGTTAACTCGTGAATTCATCATCACCATCGTCATCGTCATCATCATCGTCGTCATCGTCATCTGGGCCTTCATCGTATCTAAAATGAAAGTTATAGTTGTAGATTTCTTCCATAGAATGCCTCCTTCTTAAGGTTCACCAAATTTTAACATTAACTGAGGAAAGATTTGCCATTATAAAATTTCTTTTAAAATGGGAAAAAGCGCCCCTAACCTGTATAAAACATACTCTTTTTTGAATTATTTTGTATATGTATAAGCGCTTTCTTTGCGGATTCTACAATTTAACTGATTGATCTGGAATAAGTTATACTTCATCCCTTTTTTGAGCCGTCCAATGAAGCAATCGCTTCTTTAAACATTTTTAAAATCCCGGGCATGTGAGCTGCCATTCTTGAGTCTTCTTGCAGCATTTTAATTAAATCTAAAGCTTCCGTAGCTTGATTTTGCAGGCCGGCGATTAAAAGATAGATTGACATGTCCCGCAAAGATCGTAGGGGTTGCAAGGAACGCGTTAAATCTTTTAATTTATTATTTAATTGAATTTTTGAATAACCAGGAACCAAGCTGCCATACTTGATGCGATAGTCGCTTAAACCGTATTTGGGAGTCGCCAAACCAAGCAAGGTATAAGCGGCTATTTTCATCTGAACTTGTTTGGTTTTAAAGAAAAATTCATTAAAACAAAGTGTTTTTATGCATTGCTCAGGATGCTGGATTAAATCCGGTAGGGCAAAGTTCCCTGATTTCAAAATCGCGGAAAGTTGAGCCCCGGGAATAGAATGAAAACTGGCTTTTAGCAAATGATTGATAAATTGAAAAAATGAATCTGTCTGAGCGGGCTCTGGAATTGGGAAAAAGATTTCAACTCCTTGAGAGGTATACACCGGATCAATCCTCAACTCCTGTTCATGAGGATAATAAATCGTGCAAGAAGGAATCAGTGAACAGGCGGTAGCTACGGTTTCCCATCGTGAATTCGTGTTGATTCCATAAAGACCTATCATGATTGTGCTATTGTTTTGATGCCTAAGTTCTAGCTTAATGATCGCGGTACAAGTTTTAAAAGCCATATGCCAGTATACTTCGACTTTATGTGACGTCTCGGAATAATGCTTGGATGCTAGTCCATGGTGAATTCTTTCGATCTGAATAACTAAATCCCGACGCTGTCGTACTAAACGTGAAGAAAATGGAAAGTTGTCCATTTTTTCTGCAAGTAAAAAGGAAAGAATGTGGTGTATGTGACAATCGCATCCCATCTCAATTTCATACAGAGTCAATTTCTTAACGGAGTCATGCATACGGTTAACTTTGGATCCAATGATCGCAGCTGCAGGCGCAAAAGAACGTTCTTGTTTCAAATAGGCTGCGAGAACTTCTTCTGAGAGGGAAAATTCAGCTTGTTTTTTTTCAATTTCCACTTGTAAGCGCACGAAATGCTGATACAAAATTTGGGGGAAGAAACGAAAAGATTTTTCAGAGGGATGCGAAATCGATAATGTTCTTTGCTGTTCTTCTGAAGGTGTTTTTAGAATCATATCCAAAAATAATAAATGGCTTTCGCCAAATGCAAGGAGTAGAGAAATTTCGCCACGTTGCAGGATCTCTTTATGGATTTTTTTATAGATTTTGTCGATGAAAGTTAACAGCTTGATCAAAGAGTGTTTGTCGGAGGCATTTCCCTCATTATACAAGGAAATGAAAGTACATGACATTGTGGAAACCTGCTCAAAGAAGACAGAGGGCGGATGCTTGAGCAGATCCAAATGTTTAAAGGTCTTATATTGGGATCTGATCCAGGGTAAACAACTAAGAGTGGAAGGAATAATGGGAGGAAAATAAAATAGCCCTATCCACTCTAAAGCCTGATCTTCACATATCGCATGCCATTTTCGGCAGACGAGGGAAGTTTTTTTTAATTCTGAAGGATTGCTTTCCCCTAGTTTTTCAAAGATTGACAACCAGATCTCCTCAGGAAGGCATTCCAGCGGTGAAGAGGGAGTGTTGACTCCCTGTGGGTCATAATTTTGAGTCGGGAGATGTCCAATGCGTTGTAGTTCCATGCGTAAATCCTAATCCTTGCGAAATTACCCTGCAAGGGCTCTTTAAAATTTTTTGGATTTTTCTGCAAGACTATTGACACAAAATCTTTAACAGGTTACACACTAATTTTTTTATCTTTTTACAGGAACAATTATGCGCAAAATACTTCATTGCTTGTGGATTCTTAATATCTGTCTATGGACGGCCAGTTCGGCGATGGCGCAGGAAGAAGCTCCTTTTGAACTGATTAAAAAGCTGCTTCCGGACAATCCTGTTGTCATCGAAGCTGGAGCCCATTTTGGGGAAGATACCATTATTATGAGTAAGCTTTGGCCGCAAGGGAAAATTTATGCCTTTGAGCCCTCTCCAGAATCTTATCAAATATTGACAGCGGACACAGCCACACAGCCTAATGTGTTTTCTTTCCCTTTAGCTTTATCCGATCGAAATGGGGAATTGTTCTTTTATCTTGCTGGTGGAGCAAGCTCTTTAAAGCGCCCATCCAAAACTTTCAATGATCTTTACTTCCATTCTGATTTGGATCATCCAATAGTTGTACAAGCCATCACCCTTGATGATTGGGCTAATGCGCATAGTGTGCCTAAAATCGACTTTATCTGGTTTGATATGGAAGGCAATGAATTAAGTGCTTTTAAAGGAGCATTGCAGCATTTACATCAAGTAAAGCTGATTTATACTGAAGTAAATTTTCAGAAATTTTGGGAAGGCGGTGTTCTCTATCCCGAACTGAAGGCGTGGTTAGCAGGCCATGGCTTCCGCGAAATCTGGCAAGAATCAGTGCCAGATTGGCATGGAAATGTATTGTTTATAAATGAAAATTTGTAAAGAGAAGGACCCACCCTATGAAGCGTTATCGAAAGCTCTCTTCTGAAGAAGAACGGATAATTAGTCTGAAAGGGACCGAATATCCCGGCTCGGGAATTTATGATCAACATGCAGAGCCCGGTGTCTATGTTTGCAAGCGTTGTGATGCCCCTTTATTTCTTTCAGCGGATAAATTTGCCTCCCATTGTGGATGGCCTAGTTTTGATGATGAAATTGCGGGAGCGATAACGCGGAAACTTGATACAGATGGAGAACGCACTGAAATTCTTTGCAGCCGTTGTCAAGGCCATTTGGGGCATGCCTTTGCTGGCGAATTCTTAACCTCGAAAAATCTCAGGCATTGCGTCAATTCTACCTCACTGACATTTATTCCTGCATTTACCTCAGAAGGATATGAAAGAGCTTTGATTGCTGGAGGATGCTTTTGGGGCGTTGAACATTTGATGAATCAATTAACCGGTGTTAAAAGAGTGACATCGGGTTATATGGGAGGTGAAGTCGCCCAGCCAACTTATGAAGAGGTTTGTTCAGGGCATACAGGACATGCCGAAACCACTGAAGTGATTTTTGATCCTGAAGCCACGAGCTATGAAAAGATTCTACGTTATTTCTTTGAAATCCACGATCCTGCTCAGGTTAATAGACAGGGACCAGATATTGGCGACCAGTATCGCTCAGCAATCTTTTACTTAACGGAAACTCAACGAGATATTGCGCTGCATCTAAAACAAGTTCTTGAGCAACATGGAATGCAAGTTGCCACTGAAATTGTGCCTGCAGGGACTTTTTACCCAGCTGAAGAGTATCATCAATCTTACTACACTAAAACAGGAAAAGCTCCCTATTGCCATCGTTGGATTCCCCGATTTTCGCAAACAAAGCCGACAAGTTAAGCTCTGGCAAAATCGATGTGCCCTTGAGCGACATCTACCGCCACCAGCTCGACCTCAACAGAATCACCGACATCCAAGTTGGCAAATCCTTGAACGAGCTTGCCTTCGATGGGTGGATTTTTGATTTTGACCCATGTCCCTTTTTCACTTGCCCCAGTGACCAGCCCTTGAAATTTTTTCCCTATTTGTGCTATCATGACGATAGCTGCAGCGGATTTCTTTAAATGTCTTTCTACTTTCGTTGCGTCATCTTCTTTCTGGGTGCAATAGCTTGCGATTGAGCTTAGCTCCTGCGCTTTATATGGAATTGTTTGCGCATTTAAATGGCTCTTAAGCAGGCGTTGCATGATCAGATCGGGATAACGTCGATTAGGAGCTGTTGTGTGCGCGTAGTCTTGCAAAGCTAAATCAAAATGACCCGGAGAGTTTTGCCCCGGGGCACTCAAAATATATTCTCCCTTTCCAATCAATTTGATCATCGCAAGAGACAATTCCGAAAATTTGGCGGGATCGCTTGCTCTTTGCTTCAGCAGAAAATCTTGCAACGCTTTCGCATCGGGTTCGGCTGGCAAGGCGGTATTCAATGTCTTGGCTAATTCCACAATGCGATCCCAACGCTTTGGCTCTCGCACAATGCGTTTAAGAATGGGAACACCTTGTTGTTCTAAATATTTTGATAGTGAAGCATTGGCTGCAATCATGCAATTTTCAATGAGTACATGCGCGCGATTATGGACAGCTGCTGTCAGGCCAACCGGGTTATTATCTTTCATAATCGGAAGGATTTCAATGGTTTCAAAATTTAAAGCTCCTTGCCGGTTGCGATAGTTTTGAATGCGTTTCGCAATTTGATCTTGTAGAGTGAGTAGTTGATGAACTTCCTGAGAAAAATTGAGTAGTGGTTTATGTGCTTCCAGCCAATCGGCAACGTCGTCGTAGGCTAATTTTGCATGATTACGCACCAGTGCCATGTAGGTGGCGTGCAGCTCGAATTCGCCGTCAGCAGCTATGAGAATTTCTACGACCACAGCTTGACGGTCTTCATTTTCGTTCAGAGAGGTTAAATTGGTCGATAACTCAAGCGGCAGCATGGGGAAAATAATGGAAGGTGTATAGACAGAGGTTGTATTATGACCGGCTCTTTCATCGATTTGTGAATTTTTTTTCACTAAGCCATCAACATCGGCAATCGCGACATAGAGTTTGTAAGTCCCTGAATCCTCAGTTTCAGCAAAAGTGAGTTGGTCCAAGTCTTTTGAATCGGAATTATCAATTGAAATCCATAGTTTGTCTCTGTGGTCATACTTAGCGTTTCCGAGGGAATAATTTTTTTGGATACTCACTAGTTCATTGGTCACGGCAGGAGAGAAGCCAGGTATAAAGCCGCGATCCTTCATAACCTCGTAAGCGATGGTCGTTAAATTGGTATCTTGTAAGGTCATGGTATTTCCCTGGATTGTTAATTAGCATCCTGACTTTTGCCCAAAAACTATGGTCTAGGCTGTTGGTTGATGTAGGCCGCGATATCCAAGGCCTCTTCGACGGTTAATTCTGGATTTTGATAGGGCATATTATAATAAATGAATGAAGCGAGTGTGGCGACATCATGCATGCCCGCTTGGGAGTTAAAAGAGCTTTCGCCCCACAAAGGGGGATAGCTTAGCTGATCTGGTTTGATCAGGCCTTGTCCATCGTTTCCATGACAAAGCGCGCAGTTTTTCGCATAATGCAACGCGCCATTTTGTGCGTTGGGAAGCGTTTGAAAATGGAGCTTTTTGGTCCCTAACCAAGAAGGCGTCTCAGAAATGCCGTCGGAAATCCAGCCAAGGTAAGCAATCATTGCTTGCATCGCCGGGCTATCTACCGGGAGGGGTTTGCCATTCATGCTTTTAGTAAAACATTGGTTAATACGTTCTTCTAGAGTAAAATGGGGGTTGCCTGGAATGGCACGAGGGTAGAGTCTGGAAACACCCACTAAAGAAAACCCCTCATTGATTCCACCAAAGCTATTGCCGCAGTTGAAGTGACAGTTAGTGCAGTTCAGCCTGGCTCCCACATACTCTGGCAGATTTTTTTTAGTTTCTAGCAAGATTTGGAATCCTTTCATGACGAGTGGTTTAATATTTTGAGGCGCCATCTCGGGATCGAGCAAAACCAGATGTCCTTGCGGTGATTGCGTTTGCGAAAAAGCTGCAAAACCTAGAAGCAGCCCCAAAAGAGCAGCCGAAGCGACTATTGCAAAAATCAGACTTTTATAGAGCATAATTTCCTGCCATGATTGTATATAAGCGCAACATAAAAACTAATTTTAAAATTAGCAAGTCTTTTAGCTTGCGCCAGTGGATACGCATATCTTTATTGTAAAAATTTCCTTTTTAATTAATCTTGGCGATTAGTTGAAGAGGAATCAATTTTTAGTGATATCTGGTTGTGGAGACATTTTATGGTCGATAGACTTCTTTCGAAAAAAATCTCTTTTGGGATAGTTTTTGCATTTCTGGTTTGGCAAATGCCTCTTCTGGCACTCCCTAGTCAAGTAATGATTATACGGCATGGTGAAAAGCCTGAAGAAGGACATGGATTGAGCTTAAAAGGCAGAGAGCGCGCCGAGGCTTTAGCCCCTTTTTTTTCTGGAAATGCTGAATTTTTAAAGTATGGCCTGCCTGTTGCTATCTATGCGCAAAAAGTCACTCCAGCAAATCCTTCCAAGCGCCCCATGCAAACGGTCACCCCTTTAGCGCAGGCTCTTCACTTAAATATCCAAGCAGAGTATGAACATGCTGAGTATGCTAAGATGGTCGAAGCCATCAAGACAAATCCCGCATATCAAGGAAAAAACGTCTTAATTTGCTGGGAACATCATGTGATTCCTGAAATGGCTCAAGTATTTGGAGTTAAAAAAGCTCCCGAAAAATGGGATGGAGAGACTTTCGATCGGGTGTGGTTGATTGAATTTGCTCCAGAAAAAGAAGCGTCTTTTAAAAATGTCGCTCAAAGATTACTTTTTGAAGATTCCCCCTGAGATTTACCTTGTTTTCAGATCATGTAATGCATCTGTGCAAATCTAATTAGGTCTGAGGGGTTTCTTTAAACCATTTTTTATATATCCTTGCGTAAGTTCCATTATCCTGAATACGTTTAAGTGCTTGATTAAAGGCTGCCAGTAAAGCTGGATTTTTTTTAGAAAAGCCGAAAGCCAAGGGTTGGGAAACATTTGGGATAGCAGCCAAGATGGTAAAGCTCCTTTTAACCTTAATCACAGAATTGGCAACGGGGGATAAAGTCATTAGGGCATCAATTTGACCTTTTTCCAAATCTTTAATCGCCTCGCTAAGCTTTCCAAAAGGGTAGCTTATGACTCTGCCGAATAGATGATCATCCAGCATTTTCTGAGCTGAATTTTCATCAGAAGTGCCTGAAAATACGCCGACAGATTTGCCTTTTAGGTCTGCCAGAGCTTTTAGATTCGGATTTTTCAACTTACTAATAATAAGTACTAAGTTCGCATTCATATAAGGGGTTGAAAAGTCAATCTGCTTTTGGCGTGCCTCAGTGACCAATACGCCTCCCATGATCATGTCATACTGTTGATTTTCTAATCCTGAGAATAATTGACTAGCCTGTGCATCAACTAATTCATATCTAAGCTTAAGGAGTTTGCAAATCGCATCTAAGAGATCCACCTCAAAACCGGCTTTTTGTCCATATAACAGCTGTACAAAAGGGGGATTTGTCAAAGAGGTCCCTACTTTCAAAGTCCCTTTTGAAAGGGTATTAAAGCTTGTTTTTTCTACGGCATGCAAAGAAGAACAAAGCATCAATAAGAGCATGATATGGAAGATTTTTTTCATGGTTTTTTCCTATTTAGGCATTTATGAAATCAGTAGCCAAAAATCGCTCTAAAAAGTAGTCTGAGGTTTATACCCAAACAGCTTGAAAAATCAGTTTTTTTTCTGCCCTGTCATCATCTGGGTATACTCATCATTTTAATAAGAGGGTGCGATGTTTCCAATCATTTTTTTTATGATTGCTTTACTTTATGCTTTTATAAGAATATTTAGAGAAAAAATAATAACATTAAAAGAGCAAATTGAAGTTGTCCTCAAATCGATTATATTTTTTAATATCGGGTGTATGGGATTGCTGGCTTTTTATGCACATACCTTTATGCCTGATGAAACAGCGCGTTCGATTGGATGGCCAACCGGCAATCCCTTTCAATTCGAAGTTGCTGTAGCAAACTTAGCTTTTGGGGTTTTAGGGATCATTAGTCCATGGTTTAGACCTTTGTTTTGGGCTGCCACTGTAATGGGAAATGTGATCTTTTTATTCGGTGCAGCCTGGGGGCATTTTGTTCAGTGGGAGCTAGGAGATGCAGCTCCTTATAACTCAGGTCCCTTTGTATGGTTTGGCGATGGCGTCATCCCTTTAATCTATGGATCCTTAATGCTGTATTATTACTATCGCTGGATTAAAAGTTCAGAAGATGAGGAGGGGAAATGACAAAAAATATTGGAATAGCCGATCGCATTTTACGTTTTAGCTTTGGCGTGATTCTTTTGGCTTTGGCATGGTGGCAGGAGAGCTGGATAATTCTGGGCTTTGCACTTTTCTGTTTTTACGAAGCCTTGATGAGTTGGTGTGTGCTCTATCAATTGCTAGGGAAAAATTCTTGTCCGATTGATCGCTCAAAATAGTTGCTTATTTTTGAGTTGGAACCAAGGTCAGAAAACTATAAACTAGTGACTATGACACTTGCAGATGCAAGTGTCATATGAGAAAAATTACTCAAGATATAGTCAAAAATAACTTCATGAATCTCTCTGTGTCTGTGGTTCCATTTCGCTTCACTATTGGAAAGCAAAGATTGTGCAATGACCGTTCCAGGGGAACGCAGTTTTTACTCTGTGGTTGGTCTTGGGGTCAGGTGCGACTTGTTGCGGCGCTTCGAAAGCGCCGCAACATTTCTCCTCTTAAATCATATAAGGGATAATCTTATAGGGAACCTGCTTACAGTAGACATTCCAATCGTCTCCATATTTTAAGGCGCAGCGGCGATCGTCGCGGAATGCTCTTTCAATCAACAAAATCGTCAAGAAGATCACATAAAAATAAGGGAAGAAATGGGTAAACAGCGCAGGCACGCTCCAGAAAAAGGCTCCTAGGATTTCTGGAATATAGTGAAAGTGCCGCGAAATTCCCCACCAACCGGATGAGAGTAAGAGATTTTGTTTTTTCTCGCCCTTTCCTGTGGTATAATTAGCAACAGTGACCACGGGTTTTTGACCCCAAATTGTGCAGTTGCCATTACTTTCTCTGACTCTTTGGCGTTGTTTATCTGCCCAAAAATTAATCATAATGCATAGGGTTCCTAGAATGAAAATCGTGGCCGCCAGCGGAAGGCCTAAGTGGTTTGGATGATTAACGAGGTAAAGGGTTGAGGAAGTATAAACTCCGGGCACCCAGACTAAGCAACCCCAGCAGATATAATATCCTGCGCGGTCATGCATGATATCGAGGGATCTTAGATAACCTGTTTCCCAGAAGAAAAACTTAGTTACATAGATCAGTTGCAACGCCACTGCTACCACCATCGAATCGCTCAGCCCATACAGCTCTTGCTGTTTCGCTGCGTAAGAAATGAGCAGCAAGGGCCAAATCATCAAACCAAAGCGACAATTGGTAAACATTTTGACATCCCAGCCGAAAAAACGGGGAAAGAGTTCTGTTCCCCAGTAGTAATCAAAGATAAAATTCCCTGAAGCTCCCGAATCAGTAGAGGAAGGCGCAAATCTTCCTTTGACATAAAGGAGAGCGCAGAAAAAGAGACTAAAAAGATTAAGCGCTGCCAGCATGGGTCCTAATTGATCGTATAAAATTGTAGGTGAAAACCACTTGAATCCGTAGGCTCCTAATACGAAAAGGGCTAGGGTAGTAAAGTAAGCTAGCGGCCCATTGGCTTTATAGACTGGCACATTTCCCTTTGGGGTAATGGGGCCGCAGTAGAGCGGACCTGGAAGGGCTTTCATAAAAAATAGCTGTATGCTCGCAAATATCAGCAAAATAGACCATGCGGTCGGTGTTCCAAAAAAAATGGGTCCCCATACCTCATACAGCAAGGTGAAAAAACCTTTTTGATTGATGAGCTCCCACAGTTGCATAAAAGATCCGTTTAAAGAAACGCATGTGTACCAGAATAAAATTACTGCGGGAGGGCAAAGTATAATAATTGATAATGGGACAATCGTTTCTAAGGGCTTGCGAATGCGTTCTGATAATGTAAGTGATGAAGACATAGTTTTCCTTAAAAATGTTCAGGTTAATAAACATGTACATCTATCTTTTTTTTATTTAAATAAAAAAGTGATAGATCGCAAAAGTGCACTAGACTGCATGTGTACTTAACAAGAGGAATTTTATGAGCACGTCTGCAAGTGATCCTGTTGAACTTTTTGCAAAATCAGATGACTCCATCCGTACAGGATTGAGTGAGGAATTGCTGCGAAAGGCTTTTGCCGATAATCTTTTTTACGTGGTGGGCAAAAACTTTGCGCGCGCCACACCGCATGAGTTTTATTTAGCAGTCTCTTACAGCATTCGAGATCGCTTATTGCACCGTCTGATTGAAACCTTGGATACACTTGTAAAAAAAGATTGCCGTGTCGTGTGTTATTTTTCGGCCGAATTCCTCATCGGTCCTCAACTTGGAAAAAACGTTGTCAATTTGGGAATTTGCGCGATTTTAGAAAAAGCGCTTGAATCTTACGGATATACTCTAGAAAAGTTGTTTGAAATTGAGCCGGAACCGGGTTTAGGAAATGGGGGCTTGGGACGCTTGGCAGCCTGCTACCTTGAATCGCTAGCCACCCTGCAGATTCCAGCAATTGGGTATGGCATCCATTATGAATTCGGTATGTTCCACCAAGAAATTCGGGATGGCTGGCAGGTGGAGCAAGCAGATAAATGGCTCAGTCTAGGCAATCCTTGGGAAATTTGCCGTCCTGAATCCTATGTAGAGGTAAAACTTGGCGGTTCAACCTTCGCCTATCGAGATGAAAAAGGGCATTATCGGGTTAGATGGATTCCTGAGAAAATTCTTAAAGGCATCCCAGTTGATATTCCGATGCTTGGATTTAATGTCAACACATGCAACATCTTGCGCTTATGGAAAGCCGAGGCGACCAAATCCTTCGATTTTTCCTCATTCAATGTGGGAGACTATTATCGAGCCGTTGAAGAAAAAATGTTTTCCGAAAATTTAACTAAAGTACTTTATCCCAATGATGAAAGGATGCAAGGTAAGCAGCTTCGATTGGAGCAGCAGTATTTTTTTGTCTCGTGTTCTTTACAAGACATGATTCGCATCCATCTCTTTCGCAAGAAAAAACTAGAAACATTTCATGAAACGTTTACCTGTCAGCTGAATGACACCCATCCTTCCATTGCGATTGTCGAACTCATGCGCCTGCTGATCGACGAGTACTTACTTGAATGGGACACTGCCTGGGAAATTACGACGCAAACTTTTGCATATACGAATCATACGCTACTCCCTGAAGCTTTGGAAAAATGGTCCGTAGCTCTTTTCGCTAGGCTCCTTCCTAGGCATTTAGAAATCATCTACGAAATCAATCGTCGGTTTCTAGACAAAGTCCGTTTGCGCTATCCAAATAATCTCAGCAAAGTCGCTAATTTGTCGCTGATTGATGAAAGCGGCGAAAGGTATGTGCGCATGGCTAACCTGGCTTGTGTGGGGTCCCATGCTATTAATGGTGTGGCGGAGCTGCATACCAAGCTTCTTGAGAAAAATGTGCTGCCTGATTTTGTAGAATTCTGGCCAGAGAAGTTTTGCAATATTACGAACGGTGTAACCCCCAGGCGATTTTTACTGCTTAGTAATCCTCTGTTATCAGACCTTATCACCCAAAAAATTGGATCTCGCTGGATCACACATCTAGACGAACTGCACCAATTGGAAGCCTTTGCGACTGACCCAGGTTTCCAAGCGCAGTGGCGGCAAGTTAAACGGCAGAATAAAGAACGTTTAGCTAAAAAGATTCGCGATTGCACCGGCATTGCGGTGGACCCCCATTCACTTTTTGATGTCCAGGTAAAGCGTATTCATGAATACAAGCGGCAGCATCTTAACGTGCTTCACATCATTACGCTCTATAATAGGCTCAAGAAAAATGCGAATCTTAAAATGACGCCGCGGACGTTTATTTTTGGAGGGAAGGCCGCACCAGGGTACTGGATGGCTAAGCTTATCATCAAATTGATCAACTCGGTTGCTGAAGTCATTAATGAAGACCCGGATGTCAAAGGATTGCTGAAAGTCGTTTTCTATCCTAACTTCAATGTGAAGAATGCTCAAAGTATCTATCCTGCTGCAGATCTTTCAGAGCAGATTTCGACTGCAGGCAAAGAGGCTTCGGGTACAAGTAACATGAAACTCGCTCTTAACGGAGCATTGACTATGGGGACTCTCGATGGAGCCAATATTGAAATTCGAGAGGCGGTGGGTCACGAGAACTTTTTTCTTTTTGGTCTTAACGCCGCCGAAGTCGCGCAAAGGCTAAAAAGCGGAGCCTCTCCGCTGGAATTTTATCAGACGAATCTGCTGCTGCGTGAAACTATAGACTTGATCCAATCCGGTTTTTTTTCTCACGGTGACCGCAGCCTTTTTCTGCCCCTGATTCAAACCCTGGTCGATCATCCTTCTTACATGGTTTTAGCCGATTATCAGTCTTACCTTGATTGTCAGGATCAAGCAGGCCTACTGTACGAAGATCCGCAGGCATGGACGACAAAATCTATTTTAACTGTAGCGCGGATGGGAAAGTTTTCTTCGGATAGAGCTGTGCAAGAATATTGCGATGAAGTGTGGCATGCTAAACCCGTCGAAATCAGGAATAAAAAATTTTGAGGGGATCTAGTAACGAAAAAGGGCCGGATTCACGTTCTTGTCAAGCAAGAGCGTAAGTCAGGCCCCCGAATAGGATCATTCAACGCAGATCTTAGTAACCGCAGCAGCTTGGAGCACAAGCTTGAGGAGCTCTTGAACCAGCTACGTTAGGAATTGTGTAAGATGCTGGAGGGCATGGTGGTTCTTGTTGTGTGCAAACGCGTTTGTAGTAATACTTAGGAGTATATGAACATTGGCGATCGCAAACATAACGAGGAACTTGTTTTGTTTCTGTTGTGCAATAGTATTGAGGAACCATTTTTTGGCAATCTACTGTATAGTACTGAGGTACCATTCTGCAGCAAGTTTTTTGATATGTTTCTGGAACCATACGGCAACGACGTACTTGGTACTCTTTAGTATCCCATTCGCAACGCCATTTGTTGCAATATTTAGGCTCATATCGAACCATTAAGCAATAACACTCACCAGCATTAAATTCTTGGCAAGCAGGATTAGCTTCTTGTGGTGCAGCAAAATCTTGCCCACCTTCGAAGTTTCCTTCTGGAGCTCCGCAGCCGCGAGGTCCGCATGCAGCGTAACCGCTAGTTACAAATCCACAAAGTGCAACGAATAGTATTAATGAGATTTTTTTCATAGCCATCTCCTTACTGAAAAGGTTTAAGACTTTAGTAAGTTTGCAAATTACAAACATACCCTTTATTTATATTAAAGGTTTCATTCTCCTGTTTAGGATCCTCTCGGAACCGCCACACTTGAATTATTCCTTCTTGACTTCAAATTGTTTCTTTTAAGAATTTATTTCAAATACTTTTTTTACTATTTAATTGAAGTATTTGCATTCCAATAGTTTTGGGTAATGATTTTTTTTGCGAAGAATAAATTTATTCAGATTAAAGAAGTGAATCTAAATTATGGGTCTATATTATTGAATTAGAGGAACTTGAGATGAGTGGTGTTATTTGAATTTTTCGTAAACTGTTTAAAGCTAAACAGCTCGCTTGATCTTAATTATTTTTATTTAAGCTTTAGTTTATTAAACAAAAAAATAGTTTTATTATTTGAATTAAAAATTATTGATCTTAAAAGGTGAGTGCGGCGGGGTTATAGATAAGTCCTTTACTAGCTATGGCGCGCGCCATAGCTAGTAAAGGATAGCTGATTAGATAAGGTCAGCATGTCTCGAAGAAATTAAGAAATGATTTTTAGCCTCATCATATTTATAGTTGAGAATCAATCGCTTATCTTTTAATTTGGTCAAAAACTCCATGGAAGCTAGACTAGGCTCTGGGTCTGTAGAAGCGAATCCTTTCCAGAATAAGGGGCCTTTGTCGCCATTATTATGGAATTGGTTTTGTAAGAATTCAAAAGCCGCAGTTTGTTCAGCAGTTAGATCTTTTAAATATTCGTTTAGTGCCTTCTTATCATCAGCATCTTTGTAAATCCAAAACCAGTCAGTGAATACGTTGTGCTCGGCTGTAAAATTAAGACTGATGTGGCTTAAAACTTCCTCTGTTGCCTCTTTTTGCAAGATCCTACCTTCAGTAACTCCTCTCCAAATCACGGGACCGGGTCCTGTGCGTGAATTTAAAAGATCGGAAATAATTTGCAGATGTTTTCTTTCTCTTTCTGGCAATGCAGCCAATTTGAGCGGGTCAATACGGTGGGTGTTTAATTTTCTAAAATCCGCAGTTTTGTCTTCTAGCCTAGGATAAATCTTAAAGTTTCCATGGCTATTGCTGTAGTCAGAAATGACATTTTTTTCTTTAAGAAGATTTAAAACTTTAATGGGAGAAATTGGATCTCCTTTTTTGCTGAAATCCACTGATCCTGCTTCAACACGTGTATTAATACACTCTAGAATTTCTTGGGCCAGCTTTTTATGCTCAGGCTTTTCAAATCCTATGGTATCACTCATCGTAAGGCGTTTAGTTTTTTTAAACTCTTGTTCATTTTGCAAAGTTTGCTCAGTTCTCCATTTTAACTGCCAAGTGGCAGCGTGAATATCACTCGTATCATCTCTATCCGTTAATTGAATGTAATAGTTTGTAGGGCTATACTTTACTGTCCAGGCGTGAATGGTTTTTGTTTCGGTTAGGTAATCTAATACTTTCGCATTCATAGACCAGTTGGAGTTAAGAGAAGTCGACAATGCCAATGAATGGTCAGATTTAATTCGTCTATAATGATTTTCTTTTAATGTAGTTAGGAGACTATCTAAGCATATTGCTTCTTCTGGTGTGAAATCTTTTCTTACCGGAGGAAATTGTAGCTGAGACATGTAAGAATCAATAGCTAAAAGTTTTTGCCCAGTGATGAGGTTTTTTTCTTTATCTTGGGGAAGAGCCTCAGGGGTTAAATAAACAACAAATAAATTCGTATTGCAGTTTACAAATCCTGCAATTTTTTTATTGAGCACCATCCATCTAAGGACGGCCTCACAATCTACTGGGTATATTCCATCCGATTGCCTGAGTTCGTCCGAAAAGAGAGCTTTTCCAGGTACATATTTCGATCCGGGGTATTTGGCTAGTTGTTGGTTTTTCTCAAAGCAATGTTCAAATTTTCTAGCCAATTTTTCCATTTTATTTTGGGGGAACTGTCTCGTATAACCGCTTAGTCCCAAGCTTACAATGCGAAATTTGTCTTCATCCTTTAACTTTTCAAAAGAAGTGGGCGGAGGCGGAGGCGTTTGACCAGGGGGAGGTGGAGGTGTTTGACCAGGGGGAGGTGGAGGTGTTTGACCAGGGGTAGGTGGAGGTGTTTGACCAGGGGTAGGTGGAGGCGTTTGACCAGGGGGAGGTGTCTGGATTTTGGTTTTCGAAAGAGTGCGCAGTTTTTCAGCCAGTTCTTTTGAAGTGAGGAACCGTGCCTGTGGAATTTGCGTTTTCTTAGAGATGTACCCTTTTTTAAAGCGGGCCAGAAGAAGTTCAAAAACATTTAAGCGAACGATTGCAAATTCGGTTTTGGTGTTATTTTGCAAAACTTTGGTTCTTTTGAATCGATACCATGTATTTTTTTTGATTGCTGTTTGAAAAGGAGTGTAAACTTGTTTAAAATTTGCACCTTGCGCTTGAACTTTCATGGGAAAATGCTCCATTATTATAATGATAATGGATTACTATCTCACAAAAGCTTTAAAAAGTAAATAATATGTTGAAAAAACTTAATTCATTGTTTAGCTAAATCATATAGAACCTGCCGTCCTGTTTTAGTTAGCTTGGCCTTACCTTTATTGGCTAGAAGCACAATCCCAATTTTTTTATCAGGGATGAAGCCAATGTAACTGGAAAAGCCTTCCACCCCGCCATTTTTATCAACAAAAACAACCTCTTCTTGGTTAAAGCGTTGCCATCCTAGACCCATAGTGAGATTGGCATTCACCTTATAAATGCCCTTTTGGGCTAGCTGCATGGCTGTCAAAATTTCAATAGGACCTTCGATCCCGAGGTTAGCCATTAGGAATTTCAACATATCATCACTCGTGGACCGTAGGGCACCGCCGCCCGGCCAGGCATTTAATGGATAGCGCTCAGCCAATGCTCCATTTTTATTATATCCGTAGGCGTAGAAAGATTGGAGCAGGTGGGGGACAACCACAAATGTTGAGCGCATTTCCAGGGGTTGAAGGATTAAATGTTTGATGGCTTCGCCGTAAGGCCGTCTTTCAACGCGTGCGACGGCATCTCCTAGAATACCAAATCCTAGATTTGAGTAGAGGTAGTGTGTTCCAATGGGATAGGGGGCTTCCCATCCCTCTAAAAACTGCATCAATGAAGTGGGGTTATACTGTCTGCCTTTATGAGGAGGTAAAGGTGGAGGGATACGGGGAAGACTTGAAGTATGCGTCGCTAATTGGGCGAGAGTCACTTTGCCGATTCCTTTCATTCGTTTTTTGATCCCAGGTAAATATTTCACCACTGGATCGGACAAGCGCATCTTATTCCTTAAAACTTCAATAGCCACGGCGGTGGAAGTAAATACTTTTGTGACTGAGCCTATTTCAAAAATCGTATCGGGTGTAACTGGGTGCTTTTCTTGATCATCTGCAAAACCAAAGTTTAAAAGATGAGGCTGTTCGTTATAAAATAAAGCGACAGCCACCCCTGGAATCTGGTGTTCTTTCATCAAGTTTTTGATAGCAGTCTCGGTTAATTCGGTAGGGTTAGAGGGATTAGGGACATTTTCAGCCGATCCTAGATGTGTGATGAAAAGCAAAAAGAGCAAAAAAGCATGTGTCATTGTTTTTCCTCAGTTATTGTGTCTACTTCGACTAGACTGCGCGCCATACGCCCAAAAATGAAATAGTGGAAGGGGACTAGCATATACCAGTAGAGTCTTCCGATAAGTCCTTTCGGTCGAAAAGTTGCAGTTTGTATTAATTTTGCCGGATCCGTGTCGTCAATTTTAAATTCAAGCCAGGCTTCTCCGGGAAGTTTCATCTCGGCGAAAAGAATAAGATGTTTTTCTTTTAAATCGGCTTTTAGAACACGCCAAAAATCGATTGAATCTCCCGCTTGGATATCTGAAGGATGTCTTCTCCCACGATTCAATCCCACGCCGCCGACCAACTTGTCCGCCAATCCCCGTAGTTTCCACGCCCAATTGAAAGCATACCATCCCGAATTGCCGCCTATCGACCACACTTTTTTGAGCACGGGCTCAATCGGGCCATCAATTGCAAGGGTTTGACAATTTGAGAGCACACCGTGTTTTGGCACTTCGACGTATTTTTGAATATCGGGATTTTGCCCATGAATTTCCCAAGAATCCATCCACGTTGAAGTCACTTCGTTCTGTGATATATTTAAGAAAGCAAGCTTGATGGATTCCACATAAGACAGGCAGCAATGGGGAAGGACTTGGTGGATCCTCTGATCCCTACAATAGGTATCAGCCTTCATACTTTCAACTAAATAATAAGCTAAGGAAAACCGTACAGAGGTAATAAAAGCTAGCCAGTATGAGGATAAGCGAGGAGTTAGAAGCGGGATTGAAATTATGTACCGCTTTAAACCGCGGACTTTGGCAAATTCCAAAAGCATCTGTTTAAAAGATAGAATATCCGGACCTCCTAGATCGAAAGTACGATTCAGGCACCCCTCACGTAGAATTACCCCTGTTAAATAAAATAGAATATCTTTAATCGCGATGGGTTGGCAAAGCGAATGGATCCATTTAGGAGCTATCATAAAAGGAAGTTTTTCGACCAGATCGCGAATGATTTCAAAAGAAGCACCGCCAGCCCCGACGATAATGCTTGCACGCAAGATTGTTGTAGGAATGCCGCTTTCTTTTAAGATATTTTCTACTGTTAGCCTAGACTCGAGATGACGCGAGAGCTCTTGCTTAGGAATGATGCCGCCCAGGTAGATAATTTGTTTCACAGCCGTTTTTTTGAGGGAAGTAACAAAATTTTGGGCGACTTTCTTTTCGAGCTCCACAAAGTCTCCCATGATTTCACTCATTGAGTGCATCAGATAGTAGGCGACTTCAATATCATTCGGCAATTCTTGCAAAGCTTCGGGATTGCTCAGATCTCCCCAGACATAGATTAGGTGGGGTGTTTCGTAAGGAAAAACCTGCGTTCCTTTAATTCTTACCAGCGCATAAACTTCATGCCCATCCTGCAGAAGATTGGCAATCAATCGCTTGCCAATAAAACCTGTTGCGCCAGTGACTAAGATTTTCACCATAGATGTTTACGACCCTATCTTATTTTTTTATTGGATCATATCGGATGTTGAATTTTTTTTTGATTTATTTCCCTTCTTTTATATAGGGTGAAGAAAAAGTCTCTTGAAGAAACTATTTAAAATCCAGAGGAAGGGAAGCCTTATGATGGCAGGACTGTTTTTGCTTTACGCAATCGTCTTAGGTTTAATTGCAGCCAGAAAAAGAAGTTGGGCTATGGGGTTGATTGGCTTAAACATTCTTTTATGCTTAGCAATGCTTTGGCAACATGCAACAGATACCCTACAAATTAATTGGTGAGGAAAAAATGCTAACTTGGGAAAGATTTTTTAATGCCTTGATTGTCTTTATTTTATGTGGTGTTTTATTAGCGGCTTATTGTGTGCAATTTTTTTGGCATGAAGAGCCCTGTCCGTTATGTATGCTACAGCGTTTGGGAATGATCAGCGTCGCTTCGGGCTTGTTATTAAACCTTTTCTTCGGCATTTGCATGTCACACTATGCCTTATCGCTTTTAAGTTCTTTGATGGGTGGCTTAGTGGCCTTGCGTCAGATCTCTTTACATGCCTGTCCAGGAACCTCGCCATTTGGACTACCTGTATTAGGCGTCAGCCTCTATACATGGTCTTTTATTGTATTTGCTTGTTGTGTGTTGGCGATCAGCCTTCTCCTTTTCTTGTACAGACCAGTCAAAAGCGAGGAAGTACCGGTGCAACAAGAATGGTTTGCAAACTATGCTTTGGTACTTACCAGCATTGTGACTATTGCAAACATTGCAACGACATATCTTCAATGTGGTTTTGGAATATGTGAAGGGTAAAAAATTATAAGTTTGGGAGATCATGGGCAATTTAAAACAATTTCCGCATTTATTTGGCTTGAATACAACGCCGCCGCAGAAGGTGACTGAAGCAGGTTATCGTATCACTGCGACTGCGGAAAACTTTCCAGCCTTAAAGAATCTATCTGTTGCCTTATTAGTTTTGCAGCCAAAAGGATTTAGAGAACCCCATTGGCATCCGAATGCCGCCGAGCTAAGCTATTGCATTCAAGGCAAAGCTTTAATGACAATTTTTAGTCCGGGTGCAGGACATGATACTTTTTTGATTGAAGCTGGGGATTTAGCCTATGTGCCGATGGGCTTTATGCATCACGTCGAAAATGTCGGGGAGTCCGAAGTCAAACTATTGATTGGGTTCGATCATGAAAATCCAGAAGATTTAAATCTTTCAGATTCCGTAAAAGTCATGCCCAATCATATTCTGGGAGATACCTGTCAGCTCGATGCTGCCTTTTTTGCCACTTTAAAAAAAGATGCTAAGTCTTCATTTATCGCCTCTGAATCACAAACAGCCATCCCCACTCTGGCAGAAGCCACCAACACCTACAAAATGCGTTTGGAAGCTGCCGCTCCGCCTATCCAAAACGCCGGCGGCTGGGTCAAGATGAGTAATGGATTTTATTTTCCTGCGTTGCAAAATATCGCAGTCTATAGTCTGGTCTTAGCTAAAAAAGGCGCGCGTGAACCGCATTGGCATCCTAATGCGGATGAATTAAATTGTTTGATCAAGGGTACCGCGCGTATCACGTTGCTTTCTCCAGATGGCTCCGTAGATACTTTCGACATGAAGCCAGGCGATATTAGTTTTATGCCGCGCGGCTATCTCCACCATATTGAGAATACGGGCAGCGAAGACGTGCATTTTGCGATTTTTTTTAGCCATAAATTTCCTTCCGATCTAGGTTTATCAGGGGTATTGGGAGCTTATTCGAACAATCTTTTGGCAGCTTTATTTAATGTGCCCGTGGCTTTTCTCGATCAACTTCCCAAGCATCAGCGAGACTTGCTAATTGTCGGCGGCGGGTAATGCCGGCAAATGCACCCCCTAATTTATTTAAGGGAATGTTGTTTGTCATCATAGCTTTTTTTTTCATGGCATGTTTTGGCGCCTTCACTAAAGCAGCAACTCTTTCTGGCGATCCCTTGTGGGTTAGTTTTATCATGTACACAACCGGATTGCTGATGCTGTGTGGAATAGTGCTTTATAAAGGTTATGCTATTTTAGTCACAAATCGCTTTAAATATCTTGTTGGACGGGCTTTGTTTGGTGTAATTTCGACCTTTTTCTATATGCTTTCGGTAAAATACATTCCTTTAATTGATGCAACCTTATTTTTTAATACAACACCATTGTTTATCCCAATCTTAGCCATCTTTATGCTAGGGGATCATGTGGATCGCAACACATGGCTTTCAATCCTCCTTGGATTTATAGGAATTGTGATTATTATGCATCCTTCTCTGCAAAGTTTGAAGCATCTAGGAGATATTCTAGGAATATGCTCAGGAATTTTTCTGGCAATCGCATTCATATTCGTAAAAGTGTTAATCCAAACTGAACCACCAGCCCGCATAAATTTTTATTTTTTTTTGCTAAGTGTTCTGGTTCAAATCCCTTTTTTGTATTGGGCGGGTCCATTTCCAGATTTTAAGGGGATTTGCTTTGCTATTTGTGGCGGCGCCTCCTTAGCTCTTATGCAGGCCTTTTTAGCGAATGCGTTTCTCCATGGTGAGGCTTCTAAAATCGGTATATTCCAATATGTATCGATTGTATTTGTCGGTATCTTTGACTGGGTCTTTTGGGGAGTAGTTCCGCCAGCATATACATTTCTAGGGGTCATCTTAGTCGTCATTGCAGGCATTATTATTATTCGCACAAACAAACTGACTATTCCTTCTGAGCTGAAATAACCCGCGTTGAAAAAAAAGATTATCCTGAGTAGACTCAAAATTGTTTGTGTCATGGCATTACATCTGATATGGTTCATGATACACTCAACAAGGAGAAAAATTATGCAACGTAAAGCATCAGCTGTTTGGTCTGGAGGTTTAAAAGAAGGTAAAGGATCCATCTCTACTGAGAGTGGCGTTCTCAAACAAACACAGTATTCTTTTAGCACAAGATTTGAGAATGGGAAGGGAACTAACCCTGAAGAGCTTTTAGCCGCTGCACATGCTGGCTGTTTCACCATGGCTCTTTCTGCCGAGCTCGGCCACGTGGGGATTACTCCGGAAAAACTAGAAACAACGGCTACGATTACTCTTGAAAAAGATACCAGTGGATTCCTTATTACTAAGAGCCATCTTGATCTCGTGGCTCATATTCCAGGGGCAGATAAGGCTAAGTTTGAAGCCGCAGTTAAGGCCGCCGAACACGGATGTCCGGTCTCGAAACTTTTTAAAGCAGAAATTTCGGTTTCTTCACGGCTCGAGGCTTAGGGAGAGCGCCTTCAAAAAGCTATGGCGCCATGAATTGAACTTTGGGTTTATCTCCTTGGAATTCAGAAGAGAAAGTTGAAGAAAAAAAAGAACCATGATGTTGTCATGGTTCTTTTATAACTTTTTAGAAAAATCGTTTAATCCCTAGAGAAAGAGTTTGAGTTAAGTTATGGCACACGCCACGGCGCAATTTATAATCGATCGAAACATCCACTAAACAGCATAATGGGTAAGAGATTCCTAAAATCAACTGTCTTGTAAATCCTCTGCGATTTGTAAAAGAGCGGTGTCGAGGTGCTGAAATCACTAAACGGTTGGCTTCGCAACCAATGCCAAAGCCCACGTAGGGTACGAATTGATTTCCTAGGTAAAGATCATAGATAAGGTTACCCATCACCGCATAGCTGCGTGCATGGCCGCAATGAAATGTTCCATCCAGAAAGCGGATGCTACGGATGTTGTTTCGGTGAAAAGTTCCTTCGACTTCAGCCCGAAACACATCAAAAAAGCCATATCCTCCAGTTAGAGTCGCAGAGTACCCTTCATCAAAGTTGAGATGGCTACGTGTATGCGACTTGTGTAAGAAATTCACCCCGCCAGCAGCTCCTACATAAAATCCTTCTGAGGCCTGTGTTGCAAGAGGGAGGATAAGCATGACAAAGAATAGGCTTATTTTTTTTAGCATCGTTTTCTCCAATTTGACGATTAATTATCTATCTGCGAGACATTCTATAGAGAAAACAAAGCAAAATTCAACAAAAACAAATTGATTGACAACTTTAGGTCCAGTTCACTAAACCATGGAATTAGCAAAGAGAGGCACAGATGACACACAAGCGAAAAGAATCCGACAGCATGGGAGAAATGGAAGTTCCGGCAGAATTTTACTACGGGGCGCAAACTGCCCGTTCCCTGATTTATTTTAACATTGGAGAAGAGCGCACACCTAAATGCGTCATTAGGGCTTTGGCCATTATTAAAAAGGCTGCTGCGATCGTCAATCGGGATCTTGGCAAGCTCTCTGCCGAAAAAGCCGCGCTTATTATTCAAGCTGCGGAAGAAGTTCTTAAAGGAAAACTGCATATCCATTTTCCCTTGCGAATTTGGCAAACGGGGAGTGGTACGCAAACTAACATGAACATGAACGAAGTCATTGCTAATCGCGCCATTGAACTGGCGGGGGGAGTTTTAGGGAGCAAAACACCGATTCATCCGAATGATGATGTCAATATGAGCCAATCCTCCAACGATACTTATCCCACGGCTATGCATATTGCAGCCGTAGAAGAATTGACGCATCGTTTATTGCCAGCCGTGAAATACATGCGCCATGCCTTAGCTCAAAAAAGCAAAGCCTTTGAAAAGATTATTAAAATTGGGCGGACTCATTTAATGGATGCAACCCCTTTGTCTCTTGGACAAGAGTTTTCAGGGTATGTTGCCCAATTAGATGATGATATGGCGAATATTGAGTCCACCTTGCCCCTTTTATATCGTTTAGCACTTGGGGGGACGGCAGTGGGGACTGGACTGAATGCGCATCCGAAATTTGCGGAATTAGCGGCTAAAGAAATCGCAGCTGAAACAGGTTTTCCCTTTATCACAGCTCCCAATAAATTTGCGGCTTTAGCCTCGCATGATGCCATACTTTTTGCAAGCGGTGCTTTAAAAACATTAGCTGCCTCGCTTCATAAAATTGCCAATGACATCCGCTGGATGGCTTCCGGGCCGCGTTGTGGTTTGCGTGAAATTTCACTGCCTGAAAATGAACCAGGTTCTTCTATTATGCCTGGCAAAGTCAATCCTACGCAGTGCGAAGCTCTCTCGATGGTCGCTATTCAGGTTATGGCCTATGATAATGCGATTACGATGGCTGGTGCCATGGGAAATTTCGAGCTGAATGTATTTAAACCTTTAATTATCTTTAATTTTGTAAACGCCGTCAATCTTCTCACAGATGCATGTCATTCGTTTACTAAATATTTAATTGAAGGCATAGAGCCTAATGTCAAACATATTAAAGAGCTTGTCGATCGCTCTTTAATGCTTGTGACCGCCTTAACTCCCAAAATTGGTTATGACAAAGCTGCCCAAGCTGCGCATAAAGCTTACGTCGAAAATATCACCTTGAAAGAAGCTTGTCTGCAGCTAAATTACATTTCTAGTGCCGAATTTGATGAGATTGTTGATCCCGCTAAAATGATCGCACCACATGCCTAGGCCCTTTTAAGGACGGGGCTAATTCACAATATCACTAAAATAAGTGCAATTGGCTTCCTCATTTTATCCATCCAGCTCCTTTCCATTCAGAAATGACTCTACAATAAGTATTGCAGCAAAGCCTGCTATTCTTTTATAGTTAAGAAACTATTTTTTTTAATCTTTATCTAGAAGCAACTAGGAAGCTAAATGAGAGAAGAATCTGCATGCCCCGCCTATCTGTATAAAATCGTTTCGCCGGAGAGTTGGGGCGAAAGTTTGCTTCGGAATCAATTTGTCCCCTCTGCGCCGGATACAGATTTCATCCATTTGGCAACAGCCGCACAACTGCCCCAGATTGTGCAAAAGTTTTGGAGCAATCAGGATCATATTATTCTCAAGCTCTTATCAAATAAATTAACGGGACGCCTCGTTTATGAAGCCAATCCTGGCGGCACAAACAAGTATTATCATCTTTATGAGGGGAGTATTCCTCTTGAAGCTGTTGTAGATATCACGGTACATGCAATTTCGCCATGAGGAAGCTTTAAAATGAAACAATTTAAATCTTTTTTGTTTTTTCTATTTATTTCTAACGCTTGTTTCTTCCATTTGACTTTAGCCGCGCAAAGCATCGTACGTGCTGCGATCGATTTTGGTTCAGGTGCAGTGAAAATGCAAGTGGGGATGGTTGATATTGAAAACAATTGCATCCATGGAACCCCCCTGCTAACAAAACAAATTTCGCTTGGCTTGACTGAAGATGTAGCGGCTCATGCAGGGTATATCAGCGCTGAAATGGAGCAAAAAGCTTTGGACGTTCTCCGTGATTTTAAAGGAGCAGCGTTAGTGGCAGCAGCGCGGGAAGGGCAACCCTTAGTCCATTTTACAGCTATTGCGACAGCCGTTTTTCGCGCAGCGAGCAATGGAAAAGATCTGCTTAATAAAATTGAACAGCAACTGGGTATTCGGTTTCAAATACTGCCTCAAGAGGAAGAAGGGAAGCTGGGTTTTTTGACGGCTGCTGCTCTCTTTGCAGATACCCCGGAAGCCGCTTTAGTGGCTTGGGACAGTGGTAATGGCAGTTTCCAAATCACAGCGAGGGAGGAAGGACAGTACGTTGTGTACCAAGGCCCGCTAGGCCATGGGACTGTTAGAACCGTACTTTCAAAAGACATTAGAAATGGACCGATCTTGCAAACATATGAATCGGGCAATCCGGTTTTGCCGACAGAAGCAGTTGAGCTCATCCAAAAAATTCATGGATTTCTTCCTCCTATTCCAAAGTGGTTGCATGCGCGTTTAAGAACTGAAAAAACAGTGATTGCAACTTTTGGGGGCGGAGAATCGATTTTTGCATTGGTAGCCTATGCTTTGGCAGGATTAAAGGGAGCCAAAGAAGTGGGGAAGCAAACTGTAATTTCTGTTTTGGATGTGCAACGAGTCATTGAGATTTACCTCGAACAGCGTGATGAAGTTTTCGACGCAGCGGGTGTGCATCGCAAAACATTAACTAGTGCAGTCTATCTTGCGACCCTCATGGAATATTTTGGAATTGATAAAATCCATTTTAAGGAATCCATCGGCAATGCTCCGGGAATGCTAGTTGATCCCCAGCTATGGAAAGAAGGTGTCTCTACGACTTTTCCTGCCCGCGAGCCTGAATTCTGCATCAATGAAGAAGCTTTTTTGCTTCTTCAACAAACAGATAGGCATCCACCGAGGCCACTTCTATCGCTTTTTCCCAGAATATAGGTTTAGTCAAATCCACCCCCAGGTGTTTTCTAGCCACCTCTTCGCAGCTCATTCTGCCTGTATCGCGCAAAAGAGCTTGATACGAATCTGGTGAAGGTTTTAAGGCGTAAATCCCCATACTGAATAGGTATCCAAATGTGTATGGGAAATTATAGAAGGGCAGTGAAGTTAAGTAGAAGTGAAGCTTTTCTGCCCAAAAGTAAGGGTGGTATTCGCCAAGGGTATCGCAGAAAGCTGTTTTTTGCGCATTTTCCATCAGAGTGCATAATGTTTTTGGAGAAATGTTCTCTTCTCGACGCGCTTCATAAAAAGTTTTTTCAAATAAAAAGCGCGCATGGATATTCATCAGAAAAATAACGCTTCTTTGCAGGCGTTGATCCAGTAAGAAAATTCTTTCAGTGGCATTCGTAGAAGATTCCAACAATGCATCCGATAAAATTTGTTCGGCAAATGTGGAAGCTGTTTCAGCCAAGCTCATCGGATAAGCTTGCACCAGCGGCGGCAGATCAAAAATGACTTGGCTATGGTAAGCATGCCCCAATTCATGTGCGAGTGTTGTAAGATTTTCCAGTGAATCTGAATAAGTCATGAAAATGCGGCTTTGATCTTGAAGTGGAAAAGATGTGCAAAAGCCCCCTGGGCTTTTACCAGGTCTATTTTCTGCTTCGATCCATTTGCCTTTTTGGGCATTTTTTACCAGTTTGCCCATTGCAGGACTATACTTATTGAAGGCCTTTTCAATGAAAGCAAGTCCTTTTGGATAAGGGAAGGCTTTTTTTGAGGCATGTAAGGGCGCTGTGATGTCGTGCCAGCTGAGCTTTTTAAGCTTTAGCAATTTTGATTTATACTTGAGGTAATCGACGAAGGGACTTTTATTTTTGGCAACTACGTCCCACATGGTTGTCAAAGTTTTTTCTTTCATGCGGCTTGTGTCGAGAGCTTCTTTCAGAGATGATTTCCAGCCTCGTTTTTCGTAAACCTTTAAGCGGAATCCTGCGATATGATTTAGAACATGCGCTAAGATTTCCTCTTCCTGGTGCCAGGCGTTCGTCCATTGCGAGAATAAATGTGCGCGTGTTTTCCGATCTGGGTGAGTCAGATGATTGTAGAGTTGACCTACAGACAAAAGTTGTTTTTTACCTTCTACTGTGCAAGAAATGCGCATTTTTCCGACATGTGTTTGATACAGTTGATACCAACCATGCAGACCGTCGACTGCAAGAGCGTGGATAAGAGCTTCTTCTTGCAAAGGAAGTTTATCCTTAGAGAGACGTCGCCTTTCTTCCAGGGGAAAACGAATGGCTTCTAGTTCTTTCAACTGAACTAAGGATGTGAATTGTGCGTTTGAAAGCGCTGAGATCTGCGCATCGACACTATCACAGGCGCTATGGAAAGAAGCACTCAATGTCTGTAAACTATCTTTAAACTGAATTGCTTCTTGATTATTCGTATTTTGCGCATATAAACAATCGCCATAGGAAAGCGCATTTTGAAGCTTAGCCTCTAACTCTTGCATAGCTAAAATGGAAGCTGAGAGGTTTTTCGCGTTGCTCGTTTTTTCAAATTTCTCAAGCCCGCGCTTTAATTGAGCGCACAAGTCCTTTAGAGAAGTTTTTGGATAAAAGCAAGCCAGGTCCCAAACGGGTTTTGTTTGATTTTTCATAGGTCCTCGACAAAGTAGACTGAAAATTTGAAGACTCAATGTGTTCACGTATCTAAGGCAAAGGGAACCACAGAGACACAGAGGAAAGCTTGCAATTTCAGCTGTAACAAGTTAATTTGACACTTGCTACGCAAGTGCTAAAGTTGACTGTTTTTTTCTTCAAAAAAACATCAAAAACGAAATCGCATGGCTGGAACGATCTTCTTTGTGTCTCTGTAGTTCCATTTCGCTTCATAATTGGAAAGCAAGTATGCCTTAACTCTGTCCCTTATAATAACTAATTAACTTAGCAAACGTTTACAACCTTCATCGGTGCATTTCTGTAAAGGGGTTTGACGTTGCTGATCTTCGATGGTACTATCTGCTCCATTTTCTAACAAGATTTGAATACATTCATAGGAGCTATTTAGAGCTGCTTTGTGAAGAGCGATACGGCCATCTTGGGCTTGGCGATTCACGTCGACTCCTTGCGTACATAAAAAAGTGCAAACTTGCCGGCTATTGGATTCTGCAGCTTTATCTAAAGGTGTCCAATCAAATTTATCCGTATGTCCAAGATTGGCTCCACAAGCAACTAAAAATTCTGCCGTTTCCAATCGATCATACTGAGCTGTAAAAAAGAGGGGATTATAGCCATGTTTATCGCCGTGGTCGATTTCTAGTCCATGTCTAAGTAGCGTTTCCGCAGCATTTGTATGGCCTTGGATAGCGGCATAGTGCAAAGGGGTGCGTTTGAGATGATCCTGCGTATTGAAATCTACGCCCAGGTCTTCTAATAAGTCTTTGGTTTCATGAGTTGGATGATAGGCCCAATAATGGGCGGCATTGCGTTGATATTCATCTGTTCTATTGACATCATCCTTCAGATACTCTCTTAATTCTTTGCCTCCCTTTTGAACCATCGCCTGTAATTCTGTCGGCTTGGTCACTTCTTCGCCGCCAGCAGCTTCTAAGTTGGCTACAATGTGATCAAAGCCTTTTTCTTTGGCTAGTATTAAGGGAGTTTTTCCAAGGCAATCGCTGACGTGATTGACATCTGCACCCTTAGCAATTAGTAAATTGATGACATTAGCATGCCCTTTTCTAGTGGCGTAGGCCAAAGCTGTGCCAGTGTCATTGCAATGGTTTACATTAGCTCCTGCTTTTAGCAGTAACCGCACGGCCTCTTCATTATCTCTATCTGCTGCGCGGATTAAGGGGACAGAGCCATCCATATTTGCTAAATTTAGTTTTATATCGGGATGGGAGAAAATCATTTCCAATGCTTTAGAATTAGTTAATTGGGTTGCTTGATAGGCTGCAGACCACCCTTCTTTATCGGTCAAATTGACATCAATTTCTGGGTTATTGAGCAACGCTTCGATTTCTTTAAGGGATTTAAGTTCATCTTCAGGCGTTTTATCATTAAAGCGATTAATGGCTTGGTGTAAAGGAGTTTTTCCTCGCACAGGATCTCTACGATTCACGGCTGCAATTTCACGCGGTCTTTCAGACTCATTCATTTTTAAAATAAAGTTCACACCGTCTTTTTGTACCAAAATGAAATCGGGATCATTGATTTTTTCTAGATAAAAGGAAAGTTGGCCTGCTCCTGAAGATCCTAGATGCCCTTTTCTGACGATTTTCTCAAATAACTGGGTCAGTTGAGCTTTTTCCTCAGGCTTTAGCGGCACCTTATGGATGAGGGGTTCTAAATTTAAATGATCTTTCATTTCAATGCGCATATAATCTCCTAAATTTTAATTGCATCAGATTATATTAAGGGATTATTGGAAGGAATGTCGATTTATTTTCCGTTTTTCATATTGTATTCATTCAGTTTGTTGCGCAGAGTCCTGACGCTGATCCCTAAAACTTCGGCGGTTTTCGTGCGATTGTTGCTTTGCGCCTGTAAAGTTTCAATAATCAGTCTTTTTTCTAACTCCTGCAGGGTCATTCCCACGGGAAAAGTTGAGGAAGATGTGTCTGAGGGAGTTTGAGCCTGGCTGCTTTTTGTCAGCGGCAGGGCATCTCCATTTTCGAGATATAAATGCTCGGGCGTAATTTCCGAGTGAGCTGTCATGACCACAGCTCTTTCGATGATGTTGGCAAGTTCCCGCACATTTCCCGGCCATGGATAGGCATATAGCTTTTTAATAGCTTCTGCTGAAAATGTTTTGGGGGATTTATGATTGTCCACACACATTTTTTCCAAAAAGTAATGAGATAGTGGAAGGATGTCATCTCTTCGATCACGCAAGGGCGGCAAATAGATAGGTACAACGTTTAGGCGATAATAGAGGTCTTCCCGAAGGATTTTGTGGGCAATCGCTTCTTTGATATCTCGATTTGAAGTCGAAATCAGTCGCACGTCCACTTTAATAGGTTTGCTGCCTCCAACGCGTTCGAATTCTTGCTCCTGGATAGCTCTAAGAAGCTTAGCCTGAACAGCTAGCGGAATTTCAGTGATTTCATCAAGCAGCAATGTTCCTTTATGAGCCAGTTCAAATCGACCCAACCTTTTGAAATTGGCCCCTGTAAAGGCACCTTTTTCGTGGCCAAAAAATTCTGATTCAATCAATGTTTCCGGAATCGCTGCGCAATTAACTTTGATGAATGGATGAGACGCTCTAGGTGAAAAAGAATGAATGGCCTGTGCGATAACTTCTTTCCCTGTGCCTGATTCGCCATTGATGAAAACGCTGGCATTGCTTTGCGAAACGCGCATCACATCATGCATAATTTGCTTCATGGCTGGACTTTCCCCGATAATTTTAAATTGAAGGGGGTTGTCGCCGGTAGAAACTTGTTGGCGTAAATATTGATTTTCCTGGACGAGTGAAAGATGCTCTTTGGCTTTTTCGATAATTGCTTCAATCGTATCGGGGGAAAATGGTTTGATTAAATAGCTAAAAGCCCCTAAACGCATCGCTTCCACGGCATTTTCGATACTTCCAAATGCGGTAATGACAACTACAATCGTGTTTGGAGAGAGTTCTTTGCATTTCTTCAATACTTCAATCCCCGTTAAATCGGGCATTTTCATATCGGTAATCACCATATCAAAAGGAGTCTCTTTGATAAGGCTGAGCGCTTTTTTACCATTTTCAGCTGTGATAACCTCAATATTTTTGCGGCGCAGTGTTTCCGCAAGAAAATTTCTTACAATCATTTCATCATCAACGATTAAGATCTTTTCAATCGACATACCTGATCCTTATGATGGGTTATTCCCTACTTATAAGCTTTTAAAGGTAATTTTAAAGTAAATTCTGTATATTTTTGTATAATTGAACGAACTTCGATTTCTCCCCCGTGAACTTCAACGGCTTTATAAACCTCCGCTAAGCCAAATCCATTTCCATCGGGGCGTGTGGTAAAGAATGGCGAGAAGATTTTTTCCAGACTTTCAGGTGGAATGCCTATTCCAGAATCTTCAACCTGGACAAGAGCATGCGTATCGGTTTGATTGATCCTAAGGATGATGTGTCCTTTTTGGGGGATCGCCTGAACGGCGTTAATGAGTAAATTTAAAAAAGCAGAACGCAAAATTTTGATATCCCCCTGGATCAAGAGACAAGAGAGGGGAGTCTCAACAAAAATCTCAACCCGATTCCTTACAGCAGAATCTGCTAACATCTGCGTCCTTAATTCCTGTAAGAGTTTCACCAGATCCATGGACTCAAAGTGGGGTTGCAGCGGACGTGAATAATTAAGGACTTGCGTCACTAACTGATCCAAGCTGTCAGTTCCTTCTACAATCGCCGTTGCCATTTTCTTCAAGGAGGGTTTATCGGCCAGATCTCGTTCCAGTAGAGAAGCAAAACCTTTAATTCCGCCCAAAGGATTGCGAATTTCATGCGCTACGGTAGCCGCCATTTCCCCCAAAACCTTCATGCGACTGTTGCGTTTGGCAATGAGTTGCAGACGTTTAATTTCAGTAATATCGCGCACAAGAATAATGATTCCCTGCATCGAATCTTCTTTCTGATTTGAGTGGGTTTCGTCAGAAATAAAAGTCGTGTTAATCTCAAGTTCGTAGTGTTTGCCAAAAGGAGAGTTAAGGCTGACAAAGAGCGTTTCGGGAGATTCTTGGTGGGCTAAGGCTTCACGGATCGAAAAGCCGAATAATTTGTCGTCAAAATTGCTCCAAAATTTCTTAAACAATACACGCTGAGGCTCGACTTCTAGGATTTTTTCCATGGCGGCATTGTAGGTTGTGACATTTCCCTGCAGATCAATAAAAAGTAATCCCTGGGAAATGTTGCACAGAATACTGATGAGATAATGTGTGATTGAATCCAATTCTTTAATTTTAGCAGCCAGCTTTTCGTTGGATTCCTCTAAGGCAAGTTGCACTTCTTTCATTTCGTTTAGCTGTGCATGTACTTTTTTAAATAACGAAGTTTCTGGAGATAGATGGTGTCCGCTTTCAGAAGATTTTGTATCAATTCTGGCTAAAAGATCGGAAAGACAAGCTTCCAACTGTTTTTGGACAGATTCCTTATTACTCGGTTTAGATTTCGCTAGCATGGAGAGTTGTCCTATAATTTGGCATATGGAGAGTGCGAGTCGTTATGATTGCAAGATTATATTTTGCCTTTTTTTTGGCAAGAATTCATCGCCATCTGATGAAAACAGATTATTCTGCTCCCCCTATGTTCTCCTAATCGGCGCGATTGTTTTTTTGTGCTTTCAAAAAAACGAAGGGTATGTAATAATGCAACATCGCGATTAAACATTATTAAAGTCGCAGCTGCAAATTGTTTAGGAGACAAAATGGCTCATTATACAGGAAAAAAAAATCGGATCGCGCGGCGATTTGGCGCCAATGTTTTCGGCCGCGCACGCAATCCTCTTCTACATAAACCCAATCCGCCCGGCATGCACGGCGCGCGACGTCGAAAAAAATCAGACTTTGGTGTTCAGTTAGAAGAAAAGCAAAAGCTAAAAGCTATTTATGGAATGATAAGTGAGAAACAACTTATCAATTATTTCAAAAAAGCTGTGAAACTTGAAGCTAATACAGCTCAAATTTTGGCGCAAATGTTAGAGTGCAGACTGGATGTCGTTGTTCACCGATTGAAATTTGGAAGCACAATCTTTGCAGCCCAGCAGCTTGTTTCTCATGGTCACATTCTTGTGAATGGGAAAAAAGTAGACCGTCGTTCATTCCAGGTTAGCCCAGGAATGGTTATTTCAGTTCGTGAAAAATCTCGCGGAATTAAAGCGATTCAAGAAGCGCAAGATAGCGGTATGCGTTCTGTGCCGGAATATCTCTCAGTTGATAAAGAAAATTTCTCAGGTCAGCTGCTTGAATATCCTAGCTATGAGCAAATGCCATGGCCAATTGAAATCCGCCTCCCAGAGATTTGCGACTTCTTAGCGCATACGACCTAAGCTTTGCACACTTTGAATCTTAAGAGCCTAAAAAGTAAGACATCAAATCTTACTTTTTAGGCCTTTTTTATTCTTTCTCTTTTCGATTTATAAAATCGCTCATCCTTATGTTTCCTATCAATCTGAGCACCTTGGCACGAAGGCCGTCTACATCGATAAGTGTTTTCGGGCGGTAAAGCCGCTGCTCGATTGAAATACTTCCATTGCAAAAGGAAAGCGATCGATTTGAACGGATAACTTCAGATCTTCTTTGCCGAACTTATAGTTTTTTGGATCGGCTGTCAGCATTCTAGCAGCTGCAGGTGAAGTGAGTACGCGTTCAAGAAAAGGCTGAGCCTGAACAGTTTCACCCAAGAGACGTTTTTGGAGATATTGAGCAAGAGCATAATCCTCATCCCCATTTTTTCTTCCTGTGACGATGAAAGAAACAGAGGGTGGATTGATCTCAACAATCCTCTTTAAAGTCGCTTCGGCAACAACAAAACTTGAAATAAGCATGAAAGAAGCCTGAGGACAGACAACAACTCCTTGAGTCCCTGAAGATGTTCTCTGAACAAGCCGACGGCCTTCAAGTGAAACTTCAGAAATTTCTGTAGGGGAATTGCCATAATGAAAGCCTTCAATAGGGTTCCCTTCTTGTTCTCCCATTAAAATTAAGGAACGATCGTTTGAGAGCTTTCTAAATGCATCTTCAGGTTCTGCCACTAGAATAATTTCTTGAGCGCCTTTGGCAAAGGCAAAGGCGGCAGTTGTGAAAGCACGTAAGACATCAATGACGACACATAACCCATTCGCCTGTCCACATTCGAGCCGGTGATAAATATTGATTTTTTCTTGAAAGTTCATAAAATCTATTTTTGCCGTTCAAAACATTTCTTAAAATTATATGAGAGACAATTATTTATGTACAGTAAGCCTAGCTCATTTTTCGAAAAATTTCTCCTGAGGTTGCTGCTTTGTTTTTTATTTTCTACTCATTCTTTATCAGCGGATTTACACTCGTATTTGTATGGAACAGGCTTGCCGATTATCTCGATTACCCCTTTCCATACCAATGGGGCTACGAATTGTTCCTATTGCCTCCTCGAAACAAACGAGGGAAAATATTTTGTGAAGACAGGGGAGAAGGTGGGTAAAGAAATTAATAATATTATTTTTCTGGAAAAGAACTCTGTTACTTGTATTCCGCGTTTGGCAAAAGGGACTTCATTTGAAAATGAAATAATGATCACAGAATTTATTCCCAATTCAGATCACGGGTTTAAAATGATCAATGACTTTCATTCTGGCAAAATTTCATCGAAATCCTTTTTGAAGTTTCAATCAAATGCTTTGAATTTATTGCAAGAATTCTATCGAATTCCTGAATTTGCAAAAGTAAATATGGATCCAGGAGTATTTACCGGTCGTATAAATCAAAGGATTCAAGATTTATTATTAGATCAGGACAAGATTGTTGTGAAGGGCGATGAAGAAGATCTAACATTAAGACTTCTTTTGAATACGCCTATCCTCTATTGTTCTAAAAATAACACCCATCATCTGCCTAGTTTATTAGAAATCGCTGACGAAGTTAATGCGATGCTTAGGGAATTGCCTCCACTTAAAAAGCATGTTTTGCATGGAGATTTCCATGCTCCAAATATTTGCATGAATGAAAATAAAGAACTTGTCTTAGTCGATCTATCCGATGTTATGTTATTAGAGGAGCCAGCTTGGGATTTGGGAAAGTGGTTAAATCATTTTACCCGGCTTTATCGAGTTGTGGTAAGTCGCGGGGAAAATCAACCCGACTTAGAGATCTCTTTTTCTTTCATTGATTCGACCATAGTCATTGAGGATTATCACCAGGAACTTTCATTAGAAAAAATCCGTCGCGAGGCCGTGAGTCAGTTTGCTAATATGGTAGCTGTCGATAGAGATCTTATGGATGTGAAGACTTCTGCCGCAGAATTTATAGTCAACCTATCCACTTTAAGACGTCATATGATGCGTTTCCCTCATAGCACAAGAGGGGTGTTAGCTTGTATTGCGGACAGCTATCTCGAGTTTAAAAAACGTTTTCATTTCTATAAAAAAATGACTGAATGATTTATCCGCAGCAACAATCATGCTAAGATAGTGACCGGTATTGGTTATAAGATCTGTCTTAATTTAGCTTGATATAAAGCATATGTCATAAAGGGGTCCCTCAAATATAATTTAAAATTGGTCCCATTTTCTTTAATTTCGATAAATCCTTGTATTAAATAGTCTTCTAATTCAGGCAAATCAAAAATATAAGAGCCGGTAATAATCTCGTCTTCATCAGTTTCTGGAAGGTCTTCAATTTTTCCTTTGGCTACAAATACAGCAATTTTAGTTGATAGAACCCCACTATCTGGGTTAACAAAACCTATTTGCTGGATATCTATAGCTTTAAAACCTGTTTCCTCTTTCAGCTCCCGTAATGCTGTTGCAAAGGGATCCTCATATAACGAAGGGGCCCCTCTGGGTAGTTCTAATTCCCACGAACCTGTCGCATGTCTCCAAGTTTTAACAAGAATAATTTTTCCGTCGTCTGTAATGGGTAAAACAGCAACAGGATGTTCGCCGTGAAGTGTACATTTCCAAATGACTCTTTTATATAGCCCTGTGTGTCCTTTTGGAAAGATCACAGGGTCGCGAATCCACATGAGATAAGAATCAGAGGCTATGAGGCCAGGCCGGCTCCACTCTAATGCGATCTCTTTTTCAATTCCTTTATCAATAAGTCTCTTATACTCATTTTCTTGAATTTTTTTAATTTCGATTTCGTCAAGTACAATTTTAATTTCGTTTTTTGAAAGATCCCCCACGTACTTGAAGGAAGGATAGTCCTCTAGAAATTTTAGATAGAGTTTAATGGAACTATCCTCTCCATTTAAGAATGCGGCTATAGTCAAGAAAAGAATGCTACTGAATAATCGTAAAATAGTAATCATAATACTCCTAATCGAAATGCGCAGATAAGCCCCCATCCACAAGTAACTCACTACCGGTTATATACGATGCTCCATCGGATGCTAAAAATAAAGCTACCGAAGCAATTTCAGTGGGGTTTCCAAAACGTTTTAAGGGAATCCGCGAAAGAAGGGGGTGGGCAGAAGGATCCACATCCCCCCAATTTTCTAGTAGCATGGGGGTGGCGATAGCACCCGGTGAAATACAATTTACTCTAATATTGTGAGGAGCTCCTTCAAGAGCCATTGCTCTTGTAAGAGCAGATATAGCCCCTTTGGTGGCTACATAGGGATTATTAGAGGTCGATGTCGTACGAGTATGCACCGAAGCAATTGAAATAATGTTGCCTTCGCCGCGTTTAATCATCATAGGAATGCATTCTCTGGCTAAAAGATAAATACTGCGTAAGTTGACATTTATAACTTTGTCCCATTCAAGAGGGGAAAACTCCTCCATTTTTTTATAAATCGCAATGGCTGCATTGTTGACGATGATATCAGGACTTCCAAAAGAATCATTTGTTTTTTCAACCAATGCCTTGATGTCGTTTTCATCAGAAACATCGCATTGGACAAAAATGCAAGATCTTCCGGTCTCACTGATTCTTTTTGCTACCATCTCCCCGAGGTTTGTGTTAATGTCTGCAATCACCACAGAAGCGCCCTCGGAAGCAAATTTCTCTGCTATTGCCTCTCCTATTCCCTGAGCACCGCCTGTTACAATGGCAACTTTTCCTTGCAGAACTCCAGCCAGACATGTGTGTGTAATTGATAAGAAAACAATCAAATTAGCAAAGATTTTCAATAGCATTTCTTTTCCTTAGTTTGAATTTTTTAAAGGGCTTCAAGGATTTTTTGAAGCGTCATTTTGTTTTTAGGTTGGGTAACTGGCGTTCCGATTCCTTTTAAAATCAATCCAAAAATTTTTGCTTGATCCATCGGTTCCATTGTACTGAGATTATAAACAGCTAAAAGTCTCATCAGGAAGCAAGCTTTTATAGTGGATTCTATTTGATCAGGTGTAATTTGCGGATAAGCTTGAATACATTGAGCGATCAGTGGTTCAAAATAGTTATCTATAAACTTTTTAGCGATGATCCTTCTTGTTTCGCCGGTGCCAAAAGACCCTATTCCTTTTAATATAATTGTAGAACCATCAACCCGCGCATTAATTTTTCTTAATTTGAGCTGAAAGTTTTCTCTAGCGACTTTCAGAGCTTCTTGGTGATTTACAAATTGATTTGAATGGTATTTCGGGGTGAGGTAATCACCTTGTATTGCCTCATAAACAAGATAAACCATTGCATCACCCAATACGCAATTTTCTCCGGCAAGTTCACAATCCAGCAAAACGAATTCTTCTAAGTGATCATCAGACTTTTTGACATGGATGTTCATGTCGTGCCAATCTCCATGACAGATAGAGATCAAACGGGTATTTATAGGGTTCAGGCAGGTTCTTGCCATCTCAATTAAGTCTCGAAGGGATTCTTGATATGCCACCCCATCGACGATCCATTTTTTTTCGATTAACTCGTTCCAAGGTAATGTTAAAAATGGCAATTGAATAATGCTGCTTTCATAAAAAGCTTCTAGACGGCCCGACAGCTGATGCTTGGATTTATATTTTAGACGGTCAAAGTAGAGGCGGTCATTAAGGCATGGTTTAATGCAGTACTGCAAAGACCCTTTTGTCATTGATAAAACTCGAAGTAACATATCTTGAAAATGCTTCCAAAATGTATTTGCGACATGTAAAGTAGCTGGGTCTAGCAAATTAATTACATCAAAGAGCATCCCTTTCTCTTGGTCAATTGTCTCAAAATATGGCGTAACGATTAAATCTAAATTGTTGGAAGTAATCAAGCATTCGCCGGTAATTACCGGAAGATAATCCTTTAAAAAAAATGCTCCCTGATACTCTTGCGCTCCCAGCCCTTTATTATGGAGTTTAAGAAATTTTTTCCCCTGGTTTGTATTTGCTGTCAGTATGATAAGATCGGGTTTATATTGTATTGATAGGTTTTGATCTAAAATTTGATAATCATTTTTTGCTAATAATGTATTAACAATTTCTTTAACTTGATCATCCTTACCAATTAAATCGGCGATTGTATAATCGTCACTGTAAAGACAAGCAATATTTAAGAAAAAAATAAATAAAAACTTACCGAGTGGCATTAATATTCCCTGTCAAACAAATGAGTAGCTCACAAATAGCTTTCGGGGGAAATGTATCAAACTTTGAAATATTACATCAAGAAAAGTATACGTACTTGCAGGGTAAGTCCTCAAAAAGTTATGGCATCGCCATAACTTTTAAAGGACTTACCAGATTTAGCGCAGAAGGATATTTGGAAATACGAGGGTGTGGCTCAAATGACTAGATGATTGCGATAATTCTGCACATCTAGGTATACTGCTTCCATTATGATAGAGAAACACCTACTTTCAGACTCACTCATTATTCATTGTTTAAATGCCGACTACGGCATTGAAGTTGCTGTGCTTACATTTCTTCCGCTGGGTGCGGATGTGAATGCATCAGTATATAAAGCTCAAACATGTGACCAAACATCTTATTTCGTAAAGCTAAAACGTGGCCATCAGCATGATATTGGCGTTGCGATAGTAGAGCTATTGCATGATGCTGGGATTAAGCAGACTATTCCCCCGATTAAAACAGTTCTTGGGCAATCTATCCAGCCAATTGAAGATTGTACTCTCATTGTGTATCCTTTTATTGAGGGATGTGATGGATTTAATCGTCATTTAACGGATAATCAATGGCTTAAACTTGGCGAGGCGCTGAGGCAGGTTCATGAAATTGAGGTCCCCCCATTCATTCAAAATCGTGTTAGACAAGAAGCGTATTCACCTAAATGGCGGGAGGCCGTTCGCGCACTCTACATTCAATCTGAAACGAGTGGCGATAAAATTGCCTTAAAATTATTGAAATTCATGCAGGAAAATAGGCGAGCCATTTGCCGGTTGGTAGACCGCGCTGAACAACTTGGCCAGAAGGTGCAAGACCACTCACATAAACTCGTGTTGTGCCACTCTGACATTCATGGGGGCAATGTATTGATCGATAGAAATGAAGGAATCTACATCGTGGATTGGGATGAGCCTATTATGGCACCAAAGGAAAGGGACCTCATGTTTATTGGCGGAGGTGTTGCAAATGTTTGGAATAAACTGCATGAAGAGAAACTTTTTTATAAGGGCTATGGGGGGACTGAAGTTAATCCGACAATCTTGGCTTATTACCGGCATGAAAGAATCGTGGAAGATATTGCCGTCTACGGCAGCTCGTTACTTTTGACAACATCTGGTGGCGAGGATAGGCAAGAGATGTACAAGCAGTTTATAAGCATGTTTGAACCGGATGGTGTGGTAGATATAGCTTTCAAAACTGACGAGTACCAAGCTATATAGGTGTCATCGCGATCTCAGTCATTCGAAGAATTGCATTAAAAGTATCGTTCTGGTGAATTGCGATAGACATCGAGTTCGTGTTCAGTAATGTCTACAAGAACCGGACACCCCGTTAGATCGTTCCTGATACAGTTTAAAAGAACGAGTTGTGGATTATTGGTTGTTAGCTGAACAATGCTTGCACGTGTTAAAATAATTTCATACCCGGTCTTTAAATTTTCAAGTGTTTGGCTTTTTAATGCAAAAAAATCAAAGCCATGGGCAAAATCATCTTCTAGACTTAATATCAGAAGGTGTGGCAAATGACTCATTTCCGTAAGTGTTTCATTATTGACGCCCCCTGTATAGTGTAGATTTAGCTCTGTGAGCGTTGGAATTCCGCGAATTAATTGACTCAGACCATCAAATTGGTTCTTGAAGATCGTAGGCACTTGGCAATCTTCTTGAGAGAAAAATTTTTTTACTGCTAGTTTTAAATAAGTGAGTTTTAAACTCACCGCAGCTTTTTCGAACCCTTTGAAAGAGAGATTGGGAAAATACCCTTCAAAGCTTAATTTTGAGAGATGAGGATTATTTGCAACTATTTCAAAAAAATGGCGATCCGTTAAATTAAACTGATGAAAAAAAGCTAGTTCTTGAATGTGTAATTTTCTATTGGCAAGTTCAAGCCATTGCTGGTCATTCAGGGTGTTCTAAAGAGAGTTTTTTGATATGCCTGCAACTCGCAAGTATTTTAGGGAGAAAATGGATATTCTTTTTGTAAATCTTCATTCCCCACCTTATCTTCGGGAGGGCGCGCGCCAGGTTTAAAAATTTCTCATCAATCTTTATTCCCATATCAAAAAAAAGGCTTCCGAGAAGCCCTAACATTTGAATGCACTGTGCCGCTTGTTCTCTATCTTTAGTGAAAAAATACAAATTGAAGAAATATGTTCCTAAAGCAGCTCGCAATCGAGTTGTTAGTTTTGAGGCTTGCAGAATGTCGCAAATACCTTGGAATAAATCTGGATCCACCGGTCCTCGTCCTGCTAACAATTCGTTCTCAAGAAAAAATTTTGCAGGCGCTAGATTGAGATCAAAGCGAGAAGCATGGCACAGGATTTCAATCGATTCGGCCACACTATTCAACTCATACTGACCAAGCCATCCAGCTAGGAGCCGACGAAAAGCTTCCGCAGAGATATTATGGATTTCGATTTCAGATTGAGAACTCTCGATCATTCCATTTGTGAATAGGGCGTTGAAGAAACGGGAATCTCTAGCAAGGGCATTTTTTTAATAGCGCCTAAGAGCTAGTTGGCGATCTTCTATTTTGAATGCAAAAGGAGCTGTCATTTCTTCATATTTAGCAGTTTTTGGAAGCTCGCAGCATGCCGTAAGTAATTCGATCATTTTAAATCCGCTTGTACTGGCTTCGGCGGCTTTCCAGCAGAGATCAACACTTTTGCTCACAATCGGATCGAAAGGACTTGTATCTTTTAGTAGTTGTGCAATTGTAAGAATATCTTGACGGCAATGTACACTATTCGGATCTAGCTTTTGAACCAGAATAAGGGCTTGTTGAATCTGCTGAGTAGAATCGGGAAAGGTAAGAACTAAGGGATCAATTCTAAGGTTTTGAATTGGCAAATGAATGCATGCTAAATCCGCCTCAATGATGTCAACCGGATTCGTTAATTTTTCCGTTTCCCGCCAGCAACGTTTAATGATTTTTTTGACCACCAGGTTTTCAGGGGGAGCATCGGCCAAAAATATCGAAATGTCCTTTATTCTTTGTGCAACAGATTTTTTTTCTCCAGATGGAGAATGTGGGTTTGGAGGGACGCCCTGTGTCCAATCAGCATTATAATAATATTTGGCGTAAGTTGCCCAACTAACGTTCATCGATATACTTTAATTTTAAATTTAATAGTAAGGATAGCATGCTGGTTTATTAAATTTAATCAATAAAATGAAGATTCCAGACTGATGCAAAAAACAACTGATTAGATTTTGATTGATTGCTGTATCGGACGATGAAAAAGGCCCAAGATTTCGTGAGAACGGCATAGCCAGCTCGCGGCAGCTAATGTTGCTAGAAAACATCCCAATTGGACACCGAAGTGGAGGCATTGCATCGAAAAATCCCGAGGAAAAGACAGCTCATGATTCTGGCTGAGAAAGCTGAATACATTCATTTCTTGGAAAACGAAATGTGTGAAAAGAGAGGTGCAGCATAAGGCTAGCGAGGAGGCTCCTAATATTTTAAAGAAAGGTAGTTTTAGAGCCTGCAGAATCTGCGCATAGATGTGTTTAGGTAATGCCAAGAGGAGATAGAGCAGATTTACCCAAGCACTGATGCTTGTCGCAATGGCAATGCTAGCGGAGCCCCACTCAAAAATACCGACCATAGCAGCGTTTAAAACCAGGTTTAAAAGCATCGATAAAATCGAAGAGAACATGGGAATCCGGTAATTCTTCTGAGCATAAAAAACGGCTGCAAGGATCAAAATCAGGGCCATGGGAAGCAGGCCGAAGCCATACCCCCAAAGGCACAAAGTGGTTTCGTAAGTGGAATTGTTTGTAAAAAGTCCACGTCCATACAGCAAATTGATGCTACTGCCAGATAAAGCCAATAGAGCGCATGATAAAGGAATCATTAAAGCAAAAGTTTTTTCTAAGGAGAATTTGAGTAAATCAAAAAAAACATGAGGTTGCGATTCTTTAATCGAGCGAGTCAGAGGGGGCAAGAGAGCCCCTGCTAAAGAGATGCCAAATAAAGCTAAAGGCAGTTGTTGCAAACGGATGGCATACCAAAGATAGGCAGGGCCTTCGACATGTGCGTAGCGCGCAAATAAGACATCCAAAGTGTTATTGATTTGCGAAGCGGCGATGCCGATAATTCCCCACGCCAAAGGCTTAATGAATTTCCGCATGCTTCCAAAATTGGGAGTAAGCATGCTCCATGTAAAGGCCAGCTGCTCTTTTTTAAAAATGGAGTAGATGCTGGGAATGGTTACAGCCCACTGAAACAGGCATCCTAAAATGACGCTAATCGCAAGATAGTGCATTGCTTGAGTAGGAACCGCGGAATGCAGCCAAAGAGCGCTTATGATCCAGATCAGATTGAAAGCGACTGGCGCAATTCCCGGAACAAAATACTGTTTTTCACAATTCAAAAAAGCTGAGTTTAAACCATATAAGCAAATAAATAGAAGGCTAGGCATCATGAGAAGCGTTAGCCAGATAATCTCTTGGATGTCTCTGGATAAAGGGAGCCAAGCCCACGCACTTCCTAGTCCTGCTATTATTAGGGTGATTAACAGGAGCAGCGCTGTCGCAATTCCACTTTGAGTGTGCAGAAAAAAACGATAAGCAGCGCTATTTCCCTGGCTGCGCTCATCTTCAAAAAGTGGGACAAAAGCCGAATGCAAGGCCCCTTCGCCAAATAGCCTGCGAAATAGATGCGCTAAACGAAAAGCTAATAAAAAAGCCGCGATTTCAGGTGTGGTACCAAAGGCAAAGGTTATGGAAATATCGCGTGCCATGCCGGATAGCCTGCTCAAAAAAGTGCCACTGAAAAAGTGTTTAGCAGATCGGAAAAGAGAATAGGTTGAGTCTAATGGCTGTGTCTTCATGGATTTATCATAGTGAGAAAAAATCTCGGTTGTCAACAGAGATTCTCTTTGGTAAAATGGTTCATCGTTAACTATCTAGGAGAAATTCATTCCATGAAAGCAAAAAAACTTTTAATTGGAGCTCACACCTCAGCTGCAGGGGGTGCTTACAATGCCTTGCTCGAAGGGCAAAGAATTGGGGCAACTACGATCCAATTTTTCACAAGTAATCAAAAACGGTGGATTGGGAAATCTCTGACAGAGGAAGATATAAAGAAATGGCAAGAAGCCCTTAGTGCCACTGGCATCGAACAAGTGATGAGTCATGATAGTTATTTGATTAATTTGGGGGCTCCAGATGTCGACAATCTAGAAAAAAGTCGCAAAGCCTTCCGCGAAGAAATCATTCGCTGTCAGCAGCTAGGTGTCACGTATCTGAACTTTCATCCGGGGGCAGCTCTTAAGGATAGTGAACTCGCCTGTCTTGATCGGATCTGCAACAGCCTTCTCGAATATCAAGACCTAATGGAAAATAGCCAACTGCGTCTTCTCTTAGAAGCTACGGCTGGTCAAGGGTCAAGTGTGGGAAACCGTTTTGAACAGCTTGCTTACGTGATTGAACAGGTTAAACATAAGATCCCCATTGGTGTATGCATCGATACTTGTCATATATTTGTGGCAGGGTATGATATAAGAACTCCGGAAGCATGGAATGCAACACTTAACGATTTCGAACGCATCATAGGATTAGACCACCTCTATGCCTTTCATATCAATGATTCGCTCAAAGGCTTAGGATCGCGCGTCGATAGACATCAGCCTCTTGGCAAAGGTCAAATCGGGTTAGATTCCTTCAAATTCCTAATGAACGATGCGCGGACACAACATATCCCGAAGTATCTTGAGACTCCAGGCGGACCGGAACTTTGGCAAGAAGAAATTCAACTATTACGCGGTTTTGTTAACGATTAGATTCATTTTAAATAACTTAGAAAAAGGCACATGAAATGCGCATCAAAATTAAAGAACTTAAACATCCTCCTGCTGATAAACCTTCTCTAGTGGGTTCAGAAATCACTATTAAAGGATGGGTACGCACAGTTAGAAATCAAAAAACATTTACTTTTATTGAAGTGAACGACGGATCTACGTTAACAAATTTTCAAGTCATTGCCAATCCGGATCTTCCTCAATATGAAAAATTAATGGAAGAGCTCAATACAGGCGTTTCCGTATCTATTAAAGGAATTTTGGCTGAAAGTCCGGGAAAAAATCAAGCTATGGAATTGGTGGCTAAAGAAATCCGTCTGATTGGTAAATGCGACTCTGAAAGCTATCCTTTGCAAAAAAAACGTCACTCATACGAATTCCTTAGAACCATTGCACATTTAAGGCCGCGTACGAATACTCTTGGAGCTGTAGCGCGCATTCGAAATGCCCTGTCTTTTGCCACCCACCAATTCTTTCAGCAGAAAGGTTTTATTTATGTGCATACACCCATCATCACAGCTTCTGACTGTGAGGGTGCCGGTAAAATGTTTCGTGTAACCACTCTGGATCCGGCCGCTATTCCTAAAACCAAAGAAGGTGCTGTTGATTATTCCAAAGACTTTTTTGAACGTCCTGCCTACTTGACGGTTTCCGGTCAATTAAATGGTGAAATCTATGCCTGTGCCCTCTCAGATATCTACACCTTCGGCCCAACCTTTAGAGCTGAGAATTCGAACACAGCGCGGCATCTTGCCGAGTTTTGGATGATTGAACCAGAAATGGCTTTTGCAGATATCAATGACAATATGGATAATGCCGAGCAATACTTGAAATTTTGCTTGAAATACGTTCTAGAAAAGGAAGCCGATGATATTGATTTCTTCAATCAGTACGTATCGCCTGGTTTGCGCGAACGTCTGGAACAAATTGTCAATGTTCCCTTTGAACGTGCAACCTACTCTTATGCTGTGCGGATTTTAGAGAAAGCGAATAAGCCCTTTGAATTTCCCATTAAATGGGGGATGGATCTTCAGTCTGAACATGAACGCTTTTTAGCTGAAGAATACTTCTCTAAACCGGTCATCATTACCGACTATCCAAAAGAGATTAAGTCATTCTACATGCGTATGAACGAAGATGAAAAAACAGTGGCTGCCATGGACGTCTTGGTCCCGCGAATTGGTGAAATCATTGGCGGAAGCCAAAGGGAAGAGCGCTTGGATTATCTCAAAAATCGTTTAGCCGAAAATCATTTAAAGGAAGAAGACTACTGGTGGTATCTGGAATTGCGTAAGTATGGTACAGTCCCGCATGCTGGCTATGGGCTAGGCTTTGAGCGTTTAGTCCAACTGACAACCGGCATCGAGAATATCCGCGACGCGATTCCTTTTCCTCGATATCCGGGCAAAGCTGAATTTTAATGCCTGAGTTGAGGTGTACCACAGAGATTGCTCTGTGGATGCTGTGAATGCAGGGTGACAAGGCAAACCACAGAGGCAAAGACTCGAGTCCGTGTCCCTGTGCCTCTGTGGTTTGCCCTGCCACCGAGCATTTACACAGTCCCCAGAACAGCCTCTGTGGTTTCCTCTAACAGTTGCTAAGGGAGCTTACGAAAAATAGGTTTCTTTAATCCTCTTCGATGCAGCCAATACCAAATACCCAAAATAGTTAAAACAGCCCCCCAGACGATAGAACCGGGAAGATTGACAAAAGGGTAAGGCTTTTGTGGTGGTGGTCCCCAACGCTCTCCAGTGGGCCATACAATTAGCCAAGGGGCGCCTTGAATATTATTCTCAGGAATAAAACCAAAGACACGGCTATCAGCACTCATGGCATGGTTGTCTCCTAATCCCAAGTACTGCTTTGCAGGCACTTTAACACCAAAAGTGCGAATAAAAGCGGTGTCAACTTTGCCATCTTTTAAAGGAGGCCCATAATCTTTAAAGGCTATGTAAGGGAGTCTTTCGCTTGATTCAGCTTCACGCTTTTGTTCATTTTTCACAAAATCTTGCAGCACTGGATCATCTTTATCAAGGAGAAGTCCCCCTAATGCATATAGGTTTCCATCGCGAAAATAAGCGTAGCGATTAGGGTAATATCTTTGATTTTTTGCCGAAGGGGCAAAATGCGTATCCATTTCAATTCCCAGATTGAAAAGCTTTTGGATGTTTTCCGGAGTCCTTTCATATAAAGAAGAATTCTCAGGTATTGCAGAGGTAATACCTCCAAAACCTACGCTAAGACCTTTCCCATAATAGAATTCATATGTTCCATCTGGCACTCCTTTAAAAAACGGATTGCCAGCACTAGGGTGGGCATCTGCAAGACGTCTGCCGCGTCCGTCTTTGATAATAAAACGTCCTGTATACATATGATCCATCAACGTATTCAAATGGTGTAGTTGCAGCGGAATGACTGTGGTATGCACGTTGATCAGCTGCGATAGCGGTGTGTCTGGCGCAAATACGCGTCCTGCCGGAGGGGTAAGGGAGGGGGTATGCCTCAATTCTAAATAGAGAATCCCTTCTCCGACTTGAGTCGGATCGATTGTAGTGAATTTTTTGACCTCGTCTTTAGTCAATAGGCGTGCTGTGGCAAAATTGCGCAATCCATAAAAGTCGCTATAGGTTTCTAATTGTTCATGCGGGGTACGCTGTGCAAGTGGATTATCTTTAACCCACCCTTCGTTTATATGGATTTCACCGCGCATTGTGCCTTGATTCGAAATAGAAATCCTGCCAAGAGGTTGATTCATGATCGAAAAGATCACTTGATTCTGCCCAACGACTTTACTTTGACCCTCGAACTGCAGAAATGGAATATATTCGAGATTTTGCATCCAGGAGGCATTTAATAAATCTTCATTCAATGTGCCTTGTTCATCGATTGCGTAAATTTTTCCCCCATAAAAATAAATCGAATCGCCTGGTTTGCCAATCAGGCGTTTGATGTATCTTTTTTTATAGGGGAAAATGCCAAAATAAGTGGTTTCAGTATCTTTTATAGGCATATTATCTGGAGAAAAGATAAATATGCTTGAGCGTTGGACAAGCTTGGGATCAAACATAAAGTGCGCGGATTGCAGAGGAACATTGATTCCAAAAGCAGTTTTGGAGACGGTAACATGATCTTGTTCCTTGAAAGTTGGACGCATCGATCCAGTGGGGATTTCAAAGGGTTCAAACCACATCTGTCTAATGACCGTGGCTGCCAGTAAAGCAAAAGCCAGCGCAAAAAAAAGTTCCAGGCCATAGCTTAGCCAGCTTTTTTTGAAATGGGCTTCACAAAAGGACTCGACTTGACGGGCGTAGGCATCTGCCTCATCGCGATTTTTGCTTAGCAATGCCTGGTCTAATTTCTCCAAATTTCTTTCAAAATTGCCCAATTGGTCAGGTGACAGCGTTTTTCTTTTTTTCTGATAGTCGGCATATCCTTGTTTCATGATATGGCGTGATTTTCGAAGGGAATACTTAGAATTAAATAATTGCATACTTGAAAGGGGGGTAAAGAGTTATAAAGTCGGAAGTATATCGTTTGCCCCCCCATTTTGCAATAAGGCAATTATATGTTCGTCTTTTATACGCCAAAAGAGGTAATCCACTGAAATTAAGGTGTTTTTTTTGTGGGAAGTTTGTTAGTAAAAAGAAGATCAAAATTAAAGTAAGTAGTTTTGAGCATGCGTTTGGTTCTCATTCTGCTAAGGAGGGTTTCTTTGCAAAGTATTGAAAACCAATTTATTAGACAATAAATTTTGGGGAATTTAGATTTTAAAACTGTCTGAAATTTAGAAGATGTCTATTGTTGATAACTATGGAGGGGCTCAAGCTGAAACAGAGAAGGTTTCGGGGAAACTAACCCCTTTCCTGAGTCCACGATGCGCAGTTGAGCATTGCCCAGCATCCCGCTAATTTGTAGCCAATACGGAAAATAGGAAGGGTAAGGAGTATTTTCAGCAGGCACATAGACTTCAATTGTTTTACTGGATAGAAAGCTGCCATCATTCGGCCAACGGGTTTTCCAGGCATTAAAAGACACGCCAGGAACAATAGTGCCATTGACCACCAGTTTAGGCTCCCAAATTTTTTTTTGATTAGGTGCAGCATTCCCCACTTTTTTGCGTTCATGAAGGGGGACCAAGCGTAAGCTTAAATTAAGTAAAGTCCCAAGGAAGTTTTCGGTGGAAGAAGGGTCAAGCCAGCGACCTTTGGAGAATGAAAAGCAACGTTCCACACTTCCATTTAAATTAATTGTATACATCATCCAGGAGGTATGGCCTGGGGCATCCGCTTGTACCCAAGATTGCCAAGAGGGAATGATTTGTTTAGCCTTAGTAATAGGAAGGGAAATCTCCTCGATGGTTAAAACATTGCCTTCTTTATGATGAATATGCAGCAGGGTGCATGTTTTATTCTGAACCGTGACGATAAAATCTCCTGGCTCTGCTTTCTTTAAGTTATCTCGCAAATACAAATTAGCCACGGCTGAAGTGCACCAACAAATAGCGATGAAGACATGTAAAAAATGACGCATATTTTCCTCGAGAATTTAAACAGGATTTTACCAGGGATGCATGTTATTGAGTAGGGATATTTTGCGTTCCCAGCTGATCATTTTTTTATCTTTAGAAGTAATAACCTATAAGACTATAATGTTATTAAAACTATTTATTATTATTAATCTGGAGAATTTATGGCCTATCGAGTCACACTAAATAACAAAGTCGTTACCTGGGATGATCTTCAGGTAAAAGCTAAACTGGTTAATTTGGGAAAACCTGCAGCAGGTGTAACTTGGATTAAATCGAATCTGGAAGTCACGCATCCTTCAGGACTAAAGCGTTTAGCCTTTGCTGTTTTGGGAAAAATTGGATGGGTGCGTCGACATATTTTTAAAATCGATCCCCCTCAGGCCAATAGAGCTCTTGGTGAGCTCAAATCGGAAATTGAAAAATCTAAAAATCAAAGCATGGTAGATTTATTCAATGCAGCAGTCGCGAGAGCAAAAACATTCGATCCCAAGATAAGCATCCCTGCGATTTCGACGACTAGTGGGAGTTCAAAACCAGATTCCACTAAACTTGACTCCAATCCATCGAGTGAAAATTTTCCTGTGTATGCAATATCCGCAGCTGTCCCGCCTGCTACTCGCCAAATCGTTCTAAACGTTGTTCCCTTAGTTCCAGCTACTCATATAATGGAGAAAGGGACATCCTACGAAGTTCTTTTCAAAGGTGCTTATACAATCGGAGTCAATGTTGTCCAAGACATTACAGCGCTGGCACATGTCGATGCTGTTGTCAATGCAGCTAATAGCGGACTTACAGCTGGAGCTGGTGTATGTGGGGCTTTTGATAAAAATGGAGGGCAGCGCATTTTTGATGAATGTAATGCGTATTTAGTAAAGAATAAGGTTACCTCTGTCCCTACAGGAAGTGCGATGATTACTAACGCAGGTAATTTGAAAGCCAAATTTGCTATTCATGCCGTGGCTCCAATGTGGAGTGGCCGTGATGTAAAATCGCAATCCGAACAACTTTATAACGCCTACTACAGTTCTTTGGAAGTCGCGAGTGGCAATGGTTTGACAAGCATCGCTTTTCCTTCCTTAGGAACTGGAATTTTTAATTTTCCTTTGGGCAAAGCAACCCCAATCGCGGCCAAAGCTATTCATGATTTTTTTGAAAATAACCCTGCAACCTCGCTTGAAAAAGTAGAGTTTGCGGTATGGCAGGAAAATTTTCAATCCTATAAAAATGCCCTAGAAGCAACTGTCATGGCCCCTTAATCCCTGATGCAACTGATGAAGGAGATCGATACGTGATCTCCTTCTTTTCTTGAACAACTAAGTGAGCCGAAATTTCTTTCTTTTTTTCTTTCTAAATCGCTATAACTGATAAAATGAAAACAGATCCATCATCCCGACACATTTACAATCAATCGATCTCTCTATTGACAGATCTATACCAGCTTACCATGAGCTATGGCTACTGGAAAGCCGGATTAGATAAAAAAGAAGCTGTTTTTCATCTCTTTTTTCGGCGCCCTCCTTTTAAAGGCGGTTTTACAATTGCAGCAGGGCTTGAAAATGTCATAGATTATGTGAATAATTTCCGGTTTGATCAAACGGATTTAGCCTATTTAGCTACCCTCAGGGGGCCAGATGGAGAGCTCCTTTTTGAACCCGCCTTTTTTGAGTATCTTGCCAATTTAAAATTTGATTGTTCGATAGACGCTGTCCCTGAAGGCACGGTTGTTTTTCCGTATGAACCCTTAATTCGCATCCAAGGACCGCTGATTACCTGTCAGATTTTGGAAACTCCTCTTTTAAACCTCATTAATTTTTCAACGTTAATTGCCACTAAAGCCGCCCGTATGTGCATTGCAGCCAAGGGGGAACCCATTTTGGAGTTTGGCTTGCGCCGTGCGCAGGGTTTCGACGGGGCTTTGACGGCCAGTCGTGCGGCTTATATTGGGGGATGTGATTCTACCTCAAATCTGTTGGCAGGCAAGTTATACGGAATTCCTGTTAAAGGCACTCATTCACACAGCTGGGTCATGGCATTTGACGACGAACTCGAATCATTTAAAACATATGCCCAATGTATGCCTGGGAATTGTGTCTTTTTAGTGGACACCTACAACACCGTGCAAGGCGTTAAAAATGCGATTGAAGTCGGTAAGTGGCTCAAAACTCAAGGGAAAAAGCTTTTAGGGATACGCCTAGATTCTGGGGATTTGGCTTATTTAAGTATCATTAGTCGCAGTTTATTAGATGATGCCGGTTTTCAAGACGCCGTAATATTTGCAAGTAATGAGCTAGATGAAACTGTCATTGCGGATCTTAAACGGCAGGGCGCTCAAATAGCCGTGTGGGGAGTGGGAACGAATTTGGTCACAGCTAAAGATCAGCCCGCTTTGGATGGTGTTTATAAATTATCTGCGTTGCGTGATCCAGGAAAAGAATGGATTTATAAGCTCAAACTTTCCGAGCAAATGATGAAAGTTTCGAATCCCGGTATCCTGCAAGTGCGTCGTTACCGCACAGCTCAAGAGAATATTGCTGATGTTCTGTTTGACATTCATACAGAAATGAGTCATGGAAGCCAATTGATTGATCCGTTAGATCCGACCCGTCAACGTTTTTTAAGCGGCACTCTGTCAAGTGAAGATCTGTTGATCCCTATCTTTAGGAATGGAAAAAATGTATATCCACTTCCTACTCTAACGGAAATTCGAGAAAAAACTCAGCAGCAGCTTTTACAATTTCCTGCAGGAATCAAACGCTTTCTTAATCCACATCAATACGTCGTGGGCATGGAAAAATCGTTATATGACCAAAAAGTCCATCTAATAAAGTTAATTCGTTCTGAAATATCTAGAGATTTTCTAATTGCTTCAGACGAATTAGAGAATTAATTCAGCATATCTTGGGGTCTAAAGTGCACGCACTGATTATTGTAGACATACAAAACGACTTTTTACCGGGAGGAGCACTTGCTGTTAAGGAAGGGGATCAACTCATTCCACTTATTAATAAGCTCGTAGAGTTGCCTTTTAGCACTATTGTGGCCACAAAAGATTGGCATCCTGCAGATCACGCCAGCTTTGCTGCTAACCATCGCAAAGTTCCAGGCGATCATGTAAAAATCCATGGCGTAGATCAAATTCTGTGGCCTATTCATTGCGTACAAGGAACCACCGGCTCATGTTTTCCCGCTAATTTAGTCACCGATAAATTTTCTCGAATTTTTTACAAAGGCACAGACAAAAATATTGATAGCTATAGTGCTTTTTTCGATAATGAACACTCCAAATCCACCGAACTGGATATTTTTCTAAAAGAAAAGGGAGTCAAAAAAGTCTATTTAGCGGGTCTGACAACTGATTATTGCGTGAAATACAGCGCCCTCGATGCTAAAAAATTGGGTTTTGAAGTATTTGTGCTTACAGATGCTTGTAAAGCAGTAAATTTGGCTGAAGAAGATGAACAAATCGCTTTAGGAGAAATGCAAAATGCAGGAGTTCATCTGATTAAAATCCAAGATATCGATCTCGCATAAGGAAAAAAATGTCCGGCTTCCCTGATCCAATTATTCTTCCCGAAACCATTTCGCAAACACGCGCACAAAGAAACAGAGAGCTTTTGAAAGCAGCGAAATGGGGCGTGTTAATTCGCTTCAGCATCATTGTTTTTGAAATGATTGGGTATCTGATTTTTGGCAGTGCAGCCTTAAAAATGGATGCCCTCTCAAGCCTTGTGGATGTGGCTGCAAGCATTCTACTTATTTTCTTCATCAAACTTGCCGATAAACCGCCAGATCGCAATCATCCCTTTGGACATGGCCGTTATGAGCCTTTAGCAGGACTGCAACTGGGAATTTCCATGATTCTTATCGGCGGCGGCATGTTGATAAGGGAAACTTTTCAATTCTTTCACTCCTCCGAAATCTTTGCAATCAACCCATGGGCCTGGACCATTCCTTTTGTGGCTGTTATTTTACTCGAGATTTCCTATCGGCATGTGATGCGGACAGCTTTGCGTGAACACAGTCCAGCCTTAGCAGCCGAAGCCGCCCATTACCGTGTGGACGGTATTACCAGTTTATTAGCGACCCTAGCTCTCCTGGCCGCAGCCTATTTCCCGCATTTAAGCAGGGGCATCGACCAAATCGGCGCGATTCTCATTGCTTTATTTATGGTGATTATAGGACTTACAGCAGCGCGGAATAATATCCACCAACTTCTAGATCGTGTTCCAAGTTCCGAGTTTTTCAAGCGCGTACGTCTATCAGCTTTAAAAGTAGCTGGCGTTTTGGATACAGAAAAAATTCGCATTCAACTCTACGGACCTGATGCTCAGGTTTGGATTGATGTGGAAGTCGATCCTCAGTTATCTGTCGAGCAAGCACATAAAATCAGCCAGGAAGTTCGAGCTGCCATCCAAAAAGATTGGCCGGCCGTGCGTGATGTAATTGTGCATATCGAGCCCTTCTATCCAAATGATCATCAGCCGTTAATCTAACAAATTTTTCACTAACTTATTGCGGCTGACCACACTCTTTGGATTGAACCAGATTCCCCATAGACCCTTGGCAAAAAGTGGATCGGTAATTTTCCCAATCGGTTGATCATTGATTGTTAAAGTCACTATGCCATCGGGGAACCATCGCAGAATATGCACGTCTCCAACTTTAGCTCCCGAAGTGTAAAGCGCGAGATAAGTATCGATTGCTTTTTTGGCATGAAGCTGTTCATCGGCAGATAAAGATTTTTGGAAACCTGTGAGATAAGCCTCACGGATCGACTTGAGGTCAACATCATGCACCCATTTCAACACGAATTGCTTGATTTTACGATTTCGCAAGATTTCGTCAAAAACTGCAGCTTGGCTAAATTTAGCGGGATCCTGCATGTAATGGGCCAAGGCATAAACATTTACAAAAAATTTTGAGCGAACTGCTATTCCAGTTAACTGTAAAGGGACCTCCTTGCCTTGGTCAAGGACTTGGACGACTGTGGGAAATGCAAGCTGCGTAGAGGGTTCTGTGACTTCAGCGGCATTGACCGCTAGGTGAAAAATGCCCAATCCAAAAACCAGATGAATAAGTAAATTCATAGAAACTCCTAAAAAATAATTAGATATTTTCTACCATATTCATCTGATGAAAGCAAGGAGTGCCCGAGGCGCTCCTTTTTAGAAAAGATTTATTTAAAATAACTCCTTGCGTATTTTATTTTTCTTAGATTTACCCTTCTTAGATAAATTGAGTTTAGGCGGGGGGGAATCTAATTCTAAGGGCCGTAAAAGCTTCATTTGTAAAATTTCTACCTTTGCAGGGCTAAGGGGCACAAAGCTATTTGAAGCTGCATGGTATTCGCCGATTAATTGAGCAAACGGCGGCATTTGAGTACCTTTAAGTTCATTGCTTGCATAGGATAGCAGTTTTTTGTAGAATTTAATTTGTTTGATTAATTCAATTCTTGTCTTTGAGCCATGTTTTTTCAGTGAGCTCTTGAAACATTTTTTATTTTTGTTAAGAGCGCTGACGAAATCCCCAAAATTTTTTAAATAAGCGGCTTTCGGCGCTCCGGGAGCAGAGCGCGACAGTTTTAATTTAGCCCTTTTCAATTCAGTCAGTTGATCTGTTGTGATGGAAGTGCTGAAGGTACTGAACATGCTTTTTAAATCTTTTAAAATTTTAATACGTTCTTGAAGTTCTGCAACAGATTGTCTCAAGTGTGTTTGAATTCTAGCGCAATAACGCTTTGTGCTAGTTTCAGGGCTACATTTACCTTGCATCAATTCTTTAAAGTCTGTAGGGGCGTTTTTTCTAGCAATTGCTCTCTCTAGCCTACCATCGCACTGCCAATTAAGTTGATCAGGCAACTGAGTTGTCGTTCCATTTGCTACCAGATTCAGAGTAGTGCCATCTATGATAGACAGGGCGCTTTTGGGCCATATGCTATCAAATAAAGATTTAAACTTTGAAGTTGTCAGATTAGTTTTGAGCAATTTTTTAAGTTGCCGTTCTGAAAAGCCTTTGGCTCTCAAAATTCCTTTTTTGCGTGGGGTTACCACTTTTTCTTGACGGATTTCTTTGATGATTTGTTTGCGACGATCATCGCTTAATCCAGCTGCTGTATTTGGGTGGGCCGCATGATATCCGCCCGATCCTCGCCCTGCTTGAAGTCGAGCACGAGTCGTTTTCAGATTCACATGAGCTGGTTTTCCCGAACTCCTTAAGGCCGTTTTATGGTAAGCCACAGCTAGCATAGCATGGAGCTGCAATCGCAGATACGCATGATCGATAGTATCTTGCATTAGATTATTTGATTGAGTACTGGGAGTTAAATTGCTTTTATAAGAAATAATTATTCGATTTGAAGAAGATCTTGGGTCAATATTCATTATTAATTTTTTTGATTTTTTAGTTGTTTTCGGTTGCAATGTTGTTATGTGAAATAATTGGGCGCTATGGTACTTGAAAATCTGTATTAAAATGAATTAAAAATAAATAGTAGTTAATTATAAATAAATTTAAAAAAGATTTGCGATTTAAATGTAATGAAACAGTTAAAATTTTAGCTTTAGATTAATGATTAATTTTTTGCGTGTTCCGAAAATTATTTGTATTTGTTTTTTTATTTAATTGAAAGAATAACGTAAATTTTAAATAGAAAGTATGCGGTAATTTGTTTGAAATAATTTTGTGAATTTTGATGTGTCTTAACAAATTGAATAATAAATTTTTAAACTAACTTATTAATTTTGCTGCTTGCAAAGTCCTTATTATAAAATTCACTGAATTTGCGAGATGAAGGAGATTAGTAAGAAAGGAGATTAAAACTGCTGCTTTTCCAAGCATGCCAGTGTATCTTCATGCCAGTTTTGCAAGACTTCTTTGTGTGATAACCTTAAATTCATCACATCTTCTTTAGGGAAGAGGATGGCTGGGGTTTTGACTAATTGATTTCTTGAACAAGGGGAACCACAGAGGCACAGACCCGAGTTTAGCATTTTTTAAGGAGAGATGTTGAGGATTGCTTCTAAAAAGCTTGTGAAAGGCATTCAATGCAAAGACGCAAAGAGGACAGCATAGCCCATGGAACGATCATTGCACAATCTTTGCTTTCTAATAGAAGAGCGAAATGCACCTCTTTGTGCCTCTGTAGTTCCCCTTGTTCAAGAAATCAATTAATTCAAAGTTTTGACCTCTTTTTTTGGAAGAGGATGTGAGGACAGAATGAGAAGGTTCTTTGTCATTTTCCCGTCAACCTGCTGCATAATTAATAAGTAAATGCGCATCTGACTAACTCAGTTTCAAAGTTTGAGCCTAGTGAGTGCGATGTAAACTAGAATAGGCAAAAGCAATACCCTGAATATATGTTGTAAGCGTGTGCTATGGAATGATGTTTCGCGCTGTGATTTTTAAATGAATGCTGATCGATTTGACGTGGTAAAGCAGACTCAGCCACCCGTGAATTGAATCTCATAAAAGACTGGAAGCAGGAATTCTCAATCTTTACTAAACTAAGGAGAAAAAAAAGTGCCCCTTCTTTCTTATCTAAAAATAGGGGACTATTCCTCAAGCGAAGTTGAGGAACAATAGATCGACTAGCAGAAAAATCGCACATCCTAAGCTTTACCTTTAAACTTAAGTCACAGAATTTGCCAGCTCAAGTCAGGGATTAGGGGAATCTTGCCAAATCAAGTACCGTTTTCGGCAAAATGGGCTCTCTAAGAAAAAGGGAGGCTTCTTTTTCGTTTATGCGCAACAAGCAGATTATAAGCTAATTACGAAAAAAAATCTCCGCGTAGAAAAATGCCCTTGCGCAAAATACTTCAGTTCTTGTATGTTCATTACTTCCTTCGAGCAAAACGTTAAGTTAAGTACGAAGCGAAAAATACACTTAAAAGTGTTTATCGT